>CBCTLT010000023.1:0-9420 GCA_965147785.1 uncultured Oscillospiraceae bacterium | reverse complement strand
CAGAGGGATCGCCTGCTTCAGAGCCGCAACCTCCTCCTGATTGGAGCCCTTGAGCATATCCGTCCAGATCATGCCCGGGGCAATGGCGTTGACTCGAATACCATAGCCCCCAAACTCCATGGCCAAGGCCCTGGTAAATCCAATCACGCCGCTCTTGGCCGCACAGTAATCCACCTGATTCACCACACCCATCAAGCCGCCGATGGAAGCCGTGTTGACAATGCAGCCGCCATGATTTTTGACCATGTAGGGAATTACCAAATGCGTTACGTTCAGATAGCTCACCAGGTTCACATTGATGAGGCGGCGATATTCTTCGGGCTGAAGCTCCAGAAAAGACTTTCCATTGGCAATTCCTGCATTGTTCACCAGGACGCCAATCTGCTCCCCAAAGGTCGTCACCGCAGTTTCCACCAAATGCTTGCACTGCTCATAATCGGAGACATCCGCCTGCACAGCGATTCCTTTGGTACCGTAGGTTTTTTCCGCTTCCTCCAGGACCCGTTCCGCTTTGACGCGGCTCTTTTCACTGACGTAATTGATCACCAGATCATAGCCCATCTTAGCCAGTCGAAGGGCCATGCCTTCTCCCAATCCGCGGCTGCCGCCTGTAACAATTGCATATTGCTTTTCCATGATTGATCCCTCACATTTATGAGATTCAGACCACATGCTATGGATGTCTGTATCTTCATTATACCGTCATATCAAAAAAGACTCCTAGTGCCAGGATCCAAAAAATCACCGAATGCTTGTGCAATTTATCAGCCGCCCTGGTACTGGCTCATAGCCAACATGGCCAGCATATAGGCCGGCACTGCCAGTTTCCCATCGCCGCTGCCCAGCTGTACCCCTGGTTTGTTGTCCCCATGGAAGTCGCTGCCTCCCGTGGGCAGCAGGGTATACTTTTCCGCCAGGTCATAGAGCTTCTGAATGTCCCCCTGGGTATAACCCGTGTACAGGATCTCCATGCCGGTCACGTTTGCCTCCGCCGCTGTTTTGACCAAAGCTTCCAGCTCCGCTTTTCCGTAGCCGTACTGCAGCGGATGGGCCAACACCGCCACACCGCCGCAGTCCCGGATCAGCTTGACCCCATCAGCAAAGGGAATATACTGCCGGGGCACATAGCAGCTTCTTCCCGTATCCAAATACCGCCGAAAGGCCTCTTTCACTGAGCTAACAGCCCCCAATTCCACCAGCCTTTGGGCAATATGGGGCCGTCCCAACGTGGCACCAGGGAACTTTTCCTCCAGCTGCTCCAGGGTGATGTCATAGCCCTTTTTCTGCAGCTTTTCCAAAATCTTTTCATTTCTTGTTTTTCTGGACTGTCCCACCCACTGGATATAGTCCTTCAGCTTTTGGGCCTCGGGATCCAGAAAGTAGCCCAAAACATGGACCTCTTTTCCCTGATACTCGCTGGAGATCTCGATACCCGGCACCACGGAAATCCCCATCAGCTCAGCCGCTTCCCCGGCCTCCTGGAGTCCCGCCATAGTATCGTGGTCCGTCAGAGCAATGGCCTTGAGGCCTAGCATGGTGGCCAGAGAAACCACCTCCTTGGGACTCATGGTGCCGTCAGAGGCGGTGGTGTGTACATGCAGATCAATTTTATCCATAAGACAACGCTGCCTTTCCTATTTCCTGTTTTTCGGATATTGTATCATAATCCCTGGAAAGATGCCATAGAAAAAGCGGGCCGATTACTCGGCCCGCTTTGGGGTTAATCGTCATAGCCTTTGGGATTATTTTTCTGCCAGTTCCAGGAGTGGGCGCACATATCCGTCAGATTATAGTGGGCCTTCCATCCCAGCAGCCGTTCCGCCTTGGATGCGTCGGCATAACAGATGGCAATATCACCGGGACGGCGTTCCGTGATCACAAGGGGAATCTTTACACCGCTGGCTTCCTCAAAGGCATGGACCACCTCCAGGACACTGCTGCCCTTGCCGGTGCCCAGATTGATTGGCTCTGCTCCCGTATGATGCAGGGCATAATCCATGGCCTTCACATGGCCTTCCGCCAGGTCCACCACATGAATGTAGTCCCGAACGCCGGTACCGTCCGGTGTGGGATAGTCGCTGCCATATACCGACAGATGATCCCGCTTGCCGATAGCCACCTGGGTGATATAGGGCATCAGGTTGTTGGGAATCCCGTTGGGGGCCTCTCCGATCAGTCCAGAGGGATGGGCGCCGATGGGATTAAAGTACCGCAGCAGCACCGCCGAAAGCTTCTCGTTGGCCTTGCAGGCATCCATGACGATCTGCTCAATCATCAACTTGGTGGTGCCATAGGGATTGGTGGCCGTTCCGGTGGGCATGTCCTCCGTAAAGGGCGCCTGATTGACCTCGCCGTAGACCGTAGCCGATGAGGAAAATACGAAGGCGTTGCAATCGTATTGTTCCATCAGCTCCAGGGTGGTCAATGCGGTATCCAGATTGTTGCGATAGTATTTCAGGGGAAGCTTCGTGCTCTCCGGCACACACTTGAAGCCTGCAAAATGGATCACGCCTTCGATGTTGTTCTCCTGAAAAACCGGCTCCAGGGCAGCCGGATCCGCCACGTCGATCTGATAAAACTTGGGCCGGACACCGGAAATGGTCTCAATCCGGTCAATGACCTTCGGGCTGGAATTGGACAGGTCGTCGGCCACAATGACGTCATAGCCGGCACGAATCATTTCCACCGCGGTATGAGAACCGATGAAGCCGGCACCGCCGGTAATTAATACGGACTTGAAAACGACTCCTTTCCATTAAAACTATGTTCAGTATACCACAGCCCCTCTTAAAAGCAAGCAAAATATTGACAATCCCATGTAGGTCGAAGGCAACCTCTGATGCATAGAATGGAGCGGTGATGGATATGAAGCTCAGACGATATGCAGGAACCAAGGGCAGCGCGTTGATTCTGGACACCGGAGGCCGTCCGGTGGACCGGAAGGAATGGCAGCTGGTATGCTGCCGCAGTCTGACGCTGCCGGTGGACACGCTGATCCTGGGCCCACTGGGTGCTGAACAGCCTTTCCGGATGATGGCGCTGGATCTGGACGGCCTTACCGTTCCCATGGGCCAGCGGGAGGCCGAGGTTTTTGCGGCTTTTCTCCAGGACGAGGGTTACGCTCCATGGGGCACCGTATATGTGACGGACGGAACCACCGCCTATGCAGTCCCGGCGGGCCACCATGGTTGGCGTGCTGTTTCCGCCCCGGAAGGCCTGCGGCTCCAGCGGCTGTTGGGGCTGTAACTGAGGCCGTGCGACACCGCACGGCCTCGCTTTTATGCTTGCTTTCCTGTATAGGAATCAAATGTGATCTTTTTGGCCGAACCATGCCTGCACCTAGGGCCATCGTATGAACATAATGTTTCATTGAGCTATTCCTCCCTGCAGCTTCTGATAACAGATACAGAATTTTCCCGCAATAAAAAGCACCAAATTTGTCTTTTTGGTTAGATCGGTGAAAAATCACAAAAAAACATGTAAAATTTCCACGACTTTTTCCATACAGATGCTTGCCGAAGCGAGAAATTTCCTGTAGAATACAAATTGTTAGCTGCTTTCTTTACCGGGAAATGATTTCTGTTTGAAAGCGGCTATCGCTCATTTTGCCGCATGCGGCATCATGAAACATTATCATGTTTGGAGGAAACAAAAATGCAGAAGAGAATCTTTGCGTTGGTTCTGGCCTTGGCCCTTGCTCTCGGTCTCACCGCCTGTGGACAGAGCGTAGGGGAAACGGAAACCACTTCCAGCGCAGCGGAAGGGTCTACCGCCGCAGAGGCATCGGTTTCTGCCGCCGAGGAGGCTCCCGCCGGTGACGCCATGAAGGTGGGCTTTGTCTATATCGGCGACGAAAGCGAAGCCTACACCGCCAACTTCATTGCTGCTGAAAACGCCATCAAGGAGCAGTTCGGCAGCCAGGTGGAGTGCATCGCCAAGTACAATGTGGCTGAGGATTCCGTGGAAGATCCCGTTCGGGAGCTGTGTGAATCCGGCTGCGAGATCATCTTCACCACCAGCTTTGGCTACGGCGCTGTGGTGAAGGAAATTGCCCAGGAGTATCCCGACATTCAGTTCTGCCAGGCCACCTGTGCCGACGCTGCTGCTGAACCTGTTGTTGAAAACTATCACAACTATATGGGTGCCATCTACCAGGGCCGTTATGTGGCCGGTATCGTGGCCGGCATGAAGCTTCAGGAGATGATCGACGCCGGCACCATCACCGCCGACCAGGCGAAGATCGGCTATGTTGCCGCCTTTGACTACGCCGAAGTTATCTCCGGCTATACCGCTTTCCTGATGGGCGTGCGTTCCATCGTGCCCGATGCCACTATGGAAGTCCAGTACGCCGGCACCTGGGGCGACTATGACATTGAAAAGACCATGGCTACCGCGTTGATCGAGGACGGCTGTGTCATCATTTCCCAGCACTCCGATACCGAAGGTCCTGCCGAGGCCTGTGAGGACGCCATGGCCAAGGGTACCGAGGTCTACTGTGTGGCCTACAACCAGGATATGACCGACATCGCCCCCAACACCTGCCTGATCTCCTCTCGCCAGGACTATGCTCCCTATGAGATCGCCGCGGTTCAGGCCGTCATGGACGGCACCGAGATCGCCGTGGACGAGTGGGCCGGCTTTGACAAGGGCTGGGTCGCTATGACCGAGCTGAACACCGCCATTGCCGCCGAGGGCACCCAGGAGAAGATGGATGAAGTCATCGCCGCCTTTAAGGACGGATCCCTCAAGTCCACCGACGTGTTCAAGGGTCCCTACACCGCCACCGACCCCTATACCAACGAGACCATTGATCTGACGGAAGGCTACGACGAGAATGCAACCCAGTCTGCTCCCGCTTACAGCTACGTCATCAATGATATCATCACCATTAAGGGCACCAACTAACGAATAAAGCAAATAGGCGGAGCCGGATTTCCGGCCCCGCCTAAGGTGCGTTCTCAGGACTTTTGAATCCTGCGGGAGAAAGGCTCACATAGGATTGAGCAGTCCTTACAGCACGTTGTACGAGAGAAAGGATGAGGTATTTGGACAAGGAAGTTGCCATCCGTCTGACCAACATCACCAAGCGCTTTGGCGATGTGGTGGCAAACCGTTCCGTTTCCCTGGAAGTGCGGCGCGGTGAAATTCTGTCTCTGCTGGGCGAAAACGGAAGCGGAAAGACCACACTGATGAATATGCTTTCTGGAATTTACTTTCCGGATGAAGGGCATATCGAGGTAAACGGACAGGCGGTTACCATCCGTTCCCCAAAGGATGCCATCAACCTGGGCATTGGTATGATCCATCAGCACTTCAAGCTGGTGGATGTCCTGACCGCAGCGGAAAATATTGTCCTGGGTCTTCGTGAGCCAGGTCGGTTTGATAAGAAAGCCGTTGCGGCCAAAGTTCAGGAGATTAGCGAAAAGTACGGCTTCACCATCGACCCAGAGAAGAAGATCTATGACATGAGCGTATCGGAAAAGCAGACGGTGGAGATTATCAAGGTGCTCTACCGTGGCGCCGACATCTTGATTTTGGACGAGCCTACCGCAGTTCTGACACCGCAGGAAACAGAAAAGCTGTTCACCATTCTCCGGGCTATGAAGGCAGATGGCAAGGCCATCATCATCATCACTCATAAGCTCCAGGAGGTGCTGGAACTGTCTGATCGGGTAGCAGTCCTGCGGAAGGGCGAGTTTGTTGGTATGGTAGAAACCAAAGATGCAACAGCCCAGTCCCTGACCGATATGATGGTGGGACAGGCAACCACGCTGAATATTGAGCGTCCCGAGCCAAAGGACCCGCAAAGACGACTGACCGTCTCCGGTATTACAGTGGTGGACGCCAACGGTGTCAAAAAACTGGAGGATGTCAGCTTTGAAGCCTACGGCGGCGAAATTTTGGGCATTGCCGGAATTTCCGGCTGCGGACAAAAGGAGCTTTTGGAGGCTGTGGCAGGTCTGCAGAAGGTGGAGTCCGGCTCCATCGTCTACCACAGCGACGAGGGCGATCAGGAACTGGTGGGAAAATCCACCATGGAGATCCGAGAACTGGGCGTCCGTTTGAGCTTTGTCCCAGAAGACCGGCTGGGCATGGGCTTGGTGGGCAATATGGACATGGCCGGAAACATGATGCTCCGTTCCTTCAAGCGCGGGAAATTCGGCTTCTCTGACCGAAAGGCCCCAGAGCTGCTGGCCCACAAGGTAACGGAGGATCTGGAGGTGGTAACCCCCAGCATCCAGACGCCGGTCCGCCGGATGTCCGGCGGTAACGTGCAGAAGGTGCTGGTGGGTCGCGAGATCGCCTCTAACCCAAAAATTCTGATGACAGCTTATGCTGTCCGCGGTCTGGACATCAACACTTCCTATACCATATATCGGCTGCTGACTGAACAAAAGCAAAAGGGTGTGGCAGTAATTTATGTGGGCGAGGATCTGGATGTGCTGCTACAGCTGTGTGATAGAATTCTAGTACTCTGCGGCGGCAAAGTCAGCGGACTGCTGGACGGCCGGACAGCCACGAAAGACCAGGTTGGTCTGATGATGACAAAGGTAGGGGGTGCGTCATGAATAAAGGTGAACCGCTGATCCGCTTGGCAAAACGGGATGACATTGGCCCTGTGCTGGCTTGGGTGATTCGGATTGCTTCCATTCTGGC
The DNA here is from genome assembly GCA_965147785.1 of uncultured Oscillospiraceae bacterium. Taxonomy (GTDB): domain Bacteria; phylum Bacillota; class Clostridia; order Oscillospirales; family Oscillospiraceae; genus HGM13006. The sequence continues at coordinate 2,763 of CBCTLT010000023.1, read as the reverse complement.
AGCGCTGGTTCTGTTTGCAGGACTGATCATTGCAGTGGGCTACAACCCTGTTTCCGTATATGGCGCTATGCTGGACGGCTCTCTGGGCAGCGCCCTCAATATACAGCAGACCATCAAAATTATGATTCCTTTGCTGGGTGCAGCGCTGGCCATCGCTCCGGCGTTTAAGATGAAGTTCTGGAATATCGGTGTTGAGGGCCAGATTACGGTCGGCGGTATTTTCGCCACCTATTTCGCCCTGACCTTTCAGAACTCCTGGCCTTCGGCGCTGCTGCTGCCTGTGATGTGCATTGCTGCTGCCATTGGCGGCGGACTCTGGGGTGTGCTGCCTGCTGCCTTCCGGGCCAAATGGGGCACCAATGAAACCCTGTTTACCCTGATGCTCAACTATATCGCCATTGGGGTAGTCAAATATCTCCAGGGCGGCCCCTGGGAAAAGGTCCCCAAGGGCACGCAGATGATTGAGCGGTTTTCCCAGACTGCCCGGATGCCCAATGTCTGGGGTGTCACCGTAGGCGGATTTTTAGTGCTGGCTCTGGTATTCTTTATGTTCTGTTATCTGCGCTATACCAAGCACGGTTATCAGATTGCTGTCGTTGGCGAGAGCGAAGCCACAGCCCGCTACGCCGGCATCAATGTGGGCCGTGTCATCGTCCGGACCATGTTCGTCTCCGGCGCCATCGCCGGAATCGTGGGCTTTATTGTGGTCTCCGGCATCAACTATACCCTGTCGGATTCCGTAGCCGGCGGCGTGGGCTTTACGGGAATTACCGTTGCCTGGCTGGCACAGCTCAATCCCTTTGGAATGGTGTTTATCTCCCTGCTGCTGGCAGTGCTCACCAAGGGCGCTTCCACCATCAACACCTTGACCCACAATGCACTGCCGGAATCCATGAGCGATATGCTCACAGGCCTGATTCTGTTTTGTATGCTGGCCAGTGAATTCTTTATCCGGTACCGAATGATCTTCCGTAAAAAGCAGAAGGAGGCGGCGAAATGAATTTCTTTGTTAACTTCTTTGTAGCCGCCGTGCTGATGGGCACCACGCTGATGTACGGTACCCTGGGAGAAATCTTGACGGAAAAGTCCGGCAATATGAACCTGGGTGTAGAGGGCCTAATCTATATGGGTGGTTCCTCGGGCCTAATTGCGGCATTTCTCTATGAACGTGCTGCAGGAGAAGGGGCGGTACCTATGGTGGCTGTGCTGCTGGCCTTTGTGGCGGCGTTTCTGGCGGCAGGCCTGGGCAGTTTGCTCTACTCCTTCCTGACCATCACCCTTCGAGCCAACCAGAATGTTACCGGTCTGGCCCTCACCATTTTCGGCGTGGGATACGGAGAGTTTTTCGGAGAATACTTCCGCGGGATCGGCGGCGGACGGCTGCAGATCTCCGAAGCGGCAGGTGCTATCTTCTCTCAGCCTCTGCTGCCCCAGTTCCTGCGGGACATTCCATTCCTCGGGAAGCTGCTGTTCTCCTACAATTTCATGATTTATCTGGTGTTGCTGATCGCCGTATTCATGGCCTGGTACTTTGCCCGGACCCGCAGCGGCCTGAGCCTACGGGCTGTGGGTGAGGATCCTGCCACAGCAGATGCCGCCGGAATCAATGTCACAAAATATAAGTATCTTGCCACCTGCCTGGGCGGTGGTATCTGCGGCCTGGGCGGCCTGTACTTCACAATGGTATCAGGCGGCGGCAACTGGTCCGCCGGCGCCATGGACGGTAAAGGCTGGCTGGCAGTGGCACTGGTAATTTTCGCCCTGTGGCGGCCCCTGCGGGCAGTATGGGGTTCCATCGTGTTCGGTGCGCTGATGATTATGTATATGCGGGTCACACAGATTCATATTCCCACAGAGATCTACAAAATTCTGCCCTATGTTGTAACGGTCATTGTGCTTATCAGCATTTCCATTCGGCAGCACCGGGAAAATCAGCCTCCGGCCAGCCTTGGAAACGCCTACTTCCGAGAGGAACGATAAACCTTTGGGAGGTCCTGCGATGGCAGGACCTCCCTTTACTGTTATTTTCCCAAGTTTTTACCTGGCCTACGTTGTATTTTTCTTCCCCACAGGGTAGAATGCAAACAGGAGAAATCAGCCAGGGGAGGACTTAAAATGTACCGCATATTACAGGAAGCCGCAGGCAATCCCTGTGTGGTGGCGCCAGTGACCGCATGGATTCTTTCTCAACTGCTGAAATTTTGTCTCACCGCCATCCAGACCGGCGATTTTCTGCCGGAACGTCTGGTGGGAAGCGGTGGGATGCCCTCTGCCCATGGTGCTACAGTCTGCGCCCTTACCACCTCCATCGGCATGACCTCCGGGGTAGGAGGCACTGACTTTGCACTGGCAGCCATTTTTGCACTGGTAGTCATGTACGACGCCCGGGGTGTCCGCCGGGAAGCGGGACGCCATGCCAAAGCGCTCAACCGGCTTTGCGCCCGTGCCGCGGAAGAAGGCCACTCCATTTCCACGGAAAAGCCATTCCATGAGATGGTGGGGCACACTATGCCCCAGGTGCTGCTGGGTGCGATACTGGGAATTTTGGTGGCAGTTGTCATCTGCCAGATCATGGCTTGACCGTCTCGCTCTTTTTACGCATATCATCGAAAGCTCCGCATTGTGGGTTTCTTTTTCCACAACGCGGAGCTTCGTTTTATCTATGTCGGTCCAATACCATTATGGATTACTGTTTGGACTTCAATCGCCGAATATCCTGACCAGCAAAGCTCAGAATATGGTACTCCCCGGCGATCCTGGAGG
>CBCTLT010000022.1:0-9621 GCA_965147785.1 uncultured Oscillospiraceae bacterium | reverse complement strand
GGAAAACTGCAAGGTTCTCCTGCACCTTCCCGGGAGACGCTGCGCGCCTTTTATGAAGAGCTATTTCAGGAAACTGCTGCACGGCTTGGCACCCCCAAATACACCATGTTTCGCATGAAGGAACTCTGGAGCTATTTCATTTTGCTGTTCGATCAGCGGGAGAAATATCAGAAGCTTCTGCGAAAGACCACCTCCCTGACAGAGTATCAAGCCATTACCGCTCATATTTTGAGGGAGCTTCCTCTGCGGGATGCAGCGGAACCGTTCTGGATCTAAGGCACATTTTTGGGCTTCTTTACATATTGACGCATGTCAATAATACAACTGGTTGCCTGGTTCAAAAACTGACCTTCGTGATTTCGCTGGAATTCGGCGCTTAAATCTGTAATTTTTCGGGCGATATGCTATAATATTTTCTGCACAGGACCATATTTCCAAAGCGAACAGACTGTTCCTGTGTGGAAGGAGATTTGTATGAAACGCAAAAAACTCTTGGCCCGTTCCCTGGGCCTGGGACTGTGCGTATCGCTTCTGACAACAGCGACGCTGGCAGCCACAGGCTCCCCGTACACCGGCGCAGCTGCGGACATCACCGCACCGGATGGTCAGGTTGCCACCCTCTTGGTAAACGGGGTCGTGACTCGCTTTGACGACAGTGACGCCACCTATTCCGAAGCCGACAATGCGCTGGTGGTCTATACCGATAATCTGGACGATCCCAGCAGCCGTCTGTCCTCATTCACTGCCGGCGGCGCGGACGAGACCGACAACGACTACGCCTATCACACCGCCCTGTTTGTGGACGAAACCGGCGTCGTAGACGCAAAATCCGTCACCGAGGCCATAGGCGATGGAGCCACCTTCGACGGAACCCATGCGGAAAACGTGACCATCGAGGGCACCGATCCCAGCTTTAACGGGATCATTGTGGCCGGCGGCATCGAATACACCATCTCCAAAGCCACCATCACCTTCAACACCGACGGCGACGGCCTTCAGGCCTGTGACTTCTCCGGAAAGGGCACTGCCATCACTGCCTTTGGAGAAGGCACCAAGCTCACCGTGGAGGATTCTGACATCTCCGTTTCCGGCGTGGCCAATATGACCCTCTTTGCCGACTCTGGCTCTACCCTGACCGTTCGGAATTCCACGCTGCATTCCGACGGCGGCACCCTCCATGCCGGGTATCTGAACTCTCCCTCCCAGAACACCATGGTGGCACCCCCCTGGATCCTGGGCATCATGGGGTCCTCCCGCTGTACCAATCTGGAGGGCAACAACACCACCATGAACGTTATTGACTCGGAGACCTCCGCCGCCAAATGGGCAGTGCTGTCCACGGACTCCGGCTCCAACATGAAGCTCAATGTGGTCAACACCACCATGGATCTCACCGGCAGCGATAAGATCATGCAGGCAGACGGTACCTATCAGGACGAGAATGGGGATCCCAACCCCTACACCACCCGTTCCGGCTACGGCACCTATGTGATCGGCAACGCGGATGAGCAGTTCCTGGGCGTCACCATGAACGTGGGCACCTACGGTTCCATCTTCACCGGTGGCTCCGGTACTTACACCAACCTGGAAGCCGGCCAGACCTACGAACTGCTGGACGCCAACGGGGAAGTCACCGAGGTCTACGAGGCCACCGAGGATAAGGTGACCACTATCAATTCCGACACCTTTGGCTTTATGTCCCACCAGGGCACCGACACCATTAATCTGGAAAACGGCACCATTGTGAACTCCAACTATGCTTCTTTCCTGATTAAGAATACCCAGGGCGATACCGTCATCAACGTCACCAATGGCGTACAGCTGAACAACGGCAACGGCGTGCTGCTGCAGGTCATGGACAACGACGACTCCACCACCGGCATGGATACTGCCACCTTTAGTTTCAACACCACCCACGAGGAGCCCGCAGGCTGGCCCTCTGAAAACGGAAACGTCTCCTCTGAGATGACCACCGATACCGCCGCTGGCGACATGGGCGGCGGCGATATGGGCGGTATGATGCCACCTGATGGCATGGGCGGCGATATGGGCGGCATGATGCCTCCTGACGGCATGGCACCTCCCGATGGCGGCATGGGCGGTCCAGGCGGAGGCGGCGCTTCCGCAGGTCCCGTGGTCAACTATCTCAATGTGGAATCCAGCGAAATTTCCGGCGACATCTATAACGGCTCCGGCTATTATGGCCAGAGTGCCGTAGGCGTGGAGGTCAATTTGGGGCAGGACGCCATCTACCACGGTGCCGTGGCCCAGACGGAAACCATCCATACCGACGCCATCAACTATACCTCCCAGGTTTTGGAGGAAGGTACCTCTGCGGAAGACGCCGGACAGATCACCTCCTTTACCATTGCGGAATACTATAACATCGGCCATGTGGCCAACCGGTTCTACAGCAACGGCGACAATACCCTGACCATGAATCTTTCCGACAACGCCATCTGGAACGTCACCGGCGACTGCCTGCTCTCTTCCCTGACCATTGGTGAGAATGCCACCCTGCAGGGCGAAAACGGCACCCTGGTCATGACCGTGGATGGAACTGAAACAGAAATCGCCCCAGGTACCTACGAAGGTGAGATCCGGTTGACGTACACAGAAAATGCTCCAGCCGAAGCGGATTCCGCCGTGGAGTCCTCCATCGTGGAAGAAGCTGCTCCCTCGGAGGCCCCTGCGGTTTCCGAAGCACCTGCTGAGACCGCCGATTCTTCCGACGCTTCCTCTGATGCCTCCACCCAGGAAGCAGCAGAAAACACCGCAAGCACCGGCGTCGTGGTGGGCATCCTGGCTGCAGTGATTGTTGTGATTGCCATTGTGGCAGCTGTTGTAGTAAAGAAAAAGCGCAAATAACATTCCCCGCTTCCTTTCTCTGAAAGCAAACAAAAACCGGCAGGAATTCGGATCATCCGTTTTCCTGTCGGTTTTCTTCTACATTGGGCCGCGGGAAGGTTATGCGCTCCATTTTTATACATACAATCCGGCGGCAGAAATAAAACTGCCGCCGGATTCTTGGTTTATTTCAGATTTTCCTGCATCATCAGGGCATAACTTGCAATGGCTTCTGCCACCTGATCGGAAGGCAGGGTGGATGTATCAATGGAAAGCATAGCGCTTCCCGCGTCTCCCCATTTTTTGTGGGTGAAGAAGTTGTAGTAATCCGCCCGGGCCTTATCCTGCTTCTTGATGGTCTTTTCCGCCAGCGTGGTGTTTTCAATGGACTGTTCTGCCATAATTCTGCCTACACGATATGTCATGGGGGCGTGGAGATATACCGTCAGAAGATTCTTTTTCTCCCGGAGCACATAGTCCGCACACCGGCCCACAATGACGCAGTTATCTGCCTGGGCCACTTTCCGAATTACATTGAACTGGGCAAAGGCCAGCTGCTGATTCAGGGGAAGATTTTCACTGGTGGCAGCACCGGTCATATAAAGACTATAGATGAGGCTGCCGCTAGGCTTTTCATCATAGTGCTGCATGGCTGCGGGAGAAAAGCCGCTGTTTTCCGCAGCCATCGTCAAAATTTCCTTGTCGTAAAAGGCGTATCCCAAACGCTGTGCGACCTTTTCGCCAATCTCTTTGCCGCCGGAACCAAACTGTCTTCCAATTGTAATAATCATAGGAACACCGCCTTATTTTAAATTTAGGGAAACTCCCCATCTTCATATTCAGCATACCACATTTTGTGGAAAATAACAAGTTAAAAATATATCTCGCAGGAAAATTATTTATATTGCACAACCGCAAGTCGTGCTTTTGTGGTTTTAGAATCGCAGCACCTTGATAAGGTTGGTGGAACCGCTGATCCCGACGGGAATGCCTGCCGTCACCACAGCCAGATCCTCCTCCTCCACATAGCCCAGGTCCCAGGCCATGCTGCGGGCCAAATTCAGCAGCTTGTCGGTGGAGTCCACCACCGGCACCAACGCCGTTTCCACGCCCCATACCAGCGCCAACAGCCGTCTGGTCTTTTCGTCCACCGTCAGCGCCAGCACCGGGCAGCCGGGCTGGAAACGAGCCACTGCTTTGGCGGTGATTCCCCGCTGTGTGACAGTGACAATGGCTTTGGCCTCCAATTCCATGGCCGTGGTACAGCAGGCTCTGGATATGGCCGCCCCCACATTTCTGCTGTGGCGGAATTCCAATTCCCGAAACGCTTTCCAATAGTCTATGCTCTCCTCCACATGGGTGGCAATTTCCGCCATATTCCGCAGGGCCTCCAACGGATATTTTCCGGAAGCCGTCTCTCCCGAGAGCATAATAGCACTGGCTCCATCAAACACCGCCTGGGCCACATCGTTGACCTCTGCTCGGGTGGGCCGGGGATTCCGGATCATGGAGTCCAGCATCTGGGTGGCAATGATCACGTTTTTTCCAGACTGTCGGCACTTGCTGACGATCTCCTTTTGCAGCAGCGGTACTTGGTAGGAGGGCACCTCCACCCCGAGATCTCCCCGGGCCACCATAACGCCGTCGGCCACAGCGATGATCTCGTCGATATTATCGATTCCCTGCTGATTCTCGATCTTCGCAATAATCTCCATATTATTGGCGCCGATCTGGCTGAGCAGGGTGCGACTGTCCAAAATATCCTGGGCGGTACGAGTAAAGGACGCTGCAATAAAATCAAAGCCGTTCTCCACCGCAAAGAGAATATCGCTGCGATCCTTCTTGGACAGGAAGGGCAAATCCACCGGCGTTCCCGGCAGGTTGACCCCTTTGCGGTCCCGTACCTCACCGCCGTTGTTGACGGTACACACCACGTCCTGCCCCTGGATTTCATGAACGACCAGCTCAATCAAACCATCGTCAATACAGATCTTGCTGCCAGGCTGCACCACATTGGCCAAATTGGGATAAGTGGTACTGCATCCGGTGGCATCTCCCATCCGCTCCTGACTATACAAGGTAAAGGTATCCCCCGCATGGAGCTCTGCGCTACCCCCTGCAAACAGACCGGTCCGAATCTCCGGCCCTTTGGTGTCGCACATCGCCGCAATGGGCAAGCCCAGTTCCTCCCGCAGCTCCTGAAGCATATTCAGCCGGGCAAGGTGGCTATCATGATCCCCATGGGAAAAATTCATCCGGGCTACATTCATGCCCCCAAGGCACAGCTCCCGCAGGACCTCCTTATCGTCGGTGGCAGGGCCCAATGTGCAAATGATTTTCGTCTTTCGCATCCTATTCGCCTCCGTAGTCATTTGTTCCATCATAACAGATTTTGTGTCTCCCCTCAAGAAAAAAAGGGCGCCGCAGCGCCCTTTTTCAGCCATTACTGTGCATCCACCTTAGCCATGTGGCAGATGAGCTCCATGATCTTGTGGGAATAGCCCACTTCGTTATCGTACCAGGCCATCAGCTTCACAAAGCGGTCGCTGAGCGCAATGCCTGCCTTGGCGTCGAAAATGGAGGTTCTGGGATCTCCCAAGAAATCGGAGGACACCACATCCTCGTCGGTATAGCCCAGGATTCCCTTCAGTTCACCCTCAGAGGCCTCCTTCATGGCCTGGCAGATCTCCTCGTAGGTGACCGCCTTGGCAAGCCGTACCGTCAGATCCACCACAGAGACATCCAGCGTGGGAACACGCAGGCTCATACCGGTGAGCTTGCCGTTGAGCTCGGGGATCACCTTGCCCACAGCCTTTGCCGCGCCGGTGGAAGAGGGAATGATATTGCCGGTGGCAGCCCGACCGCCTCTCCAATCCTTCATGGAAGGACCGTCCACCGTTTTCTGGGTGGCAGTGACGGAATGCACCGTGGTCATTAGTCCCTCCTCGACCCCAAACCGATCCTGCAGCACCTTTACCATAGGCGCCAGGCAGTTGGTGGTACAGGAGGCACCGGAGACAAACTCCATATCCTTGGTATAGCGGTCATGGTTGACGCCCATAACAAACATGGGAGTATCGTCCTTGGAGGGAGCACTCATCACAACGTGCTTGGCTCCCGCTGCCAGATGGCCCTTGGCTTTTTCCTTGGTCAGGAACAGGCCCGTGGATTCCAGCACATAATCCGCGCCCACCTTTGCCCAGGGAATATTGGCAGGCTCCCGCTCCGCAAATACAGGGATCTCTTTTCCGTTGACCACCAGACCGGTATCCGTATGCCCAACCTCGCCGGGGAACTTGCCGTGCATGGTGTCATACTTGAGCATGTATGCCAGATACTCCGGAGCACACAGATCGTTAATCCCTACGATTTCAATTTCCGGAAAATTCACACTGGCCCGGAATGCCATCCGACCAATACGGCCAAATCCATTGATGCCAACTTTAATTGCCATAATCATTTACCTCCATACGCTGTTATATGTGCTTATTGTACGACATGTTCCATACAAGTAGTGTCCGTAAAAAAACACACTGCCGAACACAGTATGGACAGCTCCCTGAATTTTATTCTCAACGGAGCCCAAGTCATACCACTTGTTACATACGTTTATTACAACATTATCATACCATGGGTATTGTAATCTGTCAATGGTTCAGTTGGAATTTTCTCCTTTTTCTTGGAACCTTGGACGGACAGATCTCCCTTGCAAAGCCTGCTGCTGTGTGCTACCATGGTTCTGTATTCTGGGCCGGGACCTCTCCCGTGATCGCAATACTGGCCCTTTCTCGATTCCAGGAGGTGCTGTATGTGCTGGACGGAACTTGTTAATACCCGCATCAAAGCCCGCAGGCAGATTCTTTTCTCCAAAGAAGATCCCCTTTTGCAGCCGCTGACGCAGGCCCTTTCCCGTCAGAACCGGCGAACTGTGGTTCTTTGGGCGTTGGAGCAAGCGGAATCCTCCGTGGCCTTGCTCGCCCGAAAGTACCCCGGAGAACTTCGCCCCCAGGAGGCCGTGGATGCTGCCCGGGCCTGGTCTGCCGGCTATATCAAAATGCCTCTTGCGCGGCAGGCAATCCTATCCTGTCACGGTCTGGCACAAGAACTGGACGACCCGGCAGATCAAGCCCTGTGCCACGCTGTGGGACAGGCTGCCAGTGTGGTTCACACCCCCGGCCACGCCATGGGTTATCCCATCTATGCGCTGACCGCCCTGGTCCGCCGGGAAGGCTGGCCCCAGTGCGCCTCCCAGATTCAACGCCAGGCAGACCGCTATCTGGACCGACTGCTGTACTGGCAGCAGGCAGAACCAGCACATTCTGGCCCCTGGGCCTCCTTTCTCCACCGGGAAACGGTTGAGGAAGCGGAAGAAATCTGATACAATACAGAAAAGAACAATTAGGAAAGGAAGCATGGCATTATGGCACTTCTGTCCCGAAAGGATATGGATCCCAATTCTCAGTGGAAACTGGAGGATATTTTCCCCTCCCTGGAGGCCTGGGAGGCAGCCTATACCAAGGCTCAGGCCGATGTGGAGGCGCTTTCCTCCCTGCCCGGCACACTGAAGGTGTCAAAGGAAGCGTTAAAGGCAGGTCTGGATCAGATCTACGCCACACTGCAGCCCGTGGAGTTGCTGTACCTCTACGCCTCCCTTTATAAAAGCGGTGACAACGGAGATCCGCAGGCCCAGCGGCTGGAAGGCCGGGCCATGAATCTCTATGTGTCCCTGTCCACCGCCATTAGCTTTGTGGACCCGGAAATTCTGTCTATCCCGGAGGAAACCCTGTCCGCCTGGATGGCAGATCCCCTGCTGGCGGACTACCGCCACATTCTGGAGGACACAGACCGGATGCGGCCCTATACCCTGTCCGCTGTCCAGGAGAAGATGCTCTCCCAGCTCTCCGACGCCGCCTCCACACCAGACAACGTATTTACCATGCTGGAAAGCGTGGATATGACCTTCCCGGACATCACCGGAGAGGATGGGGCACCTGCGCCTCTGACCCACGGCAACTACGGCCTCTATCGGGAAAGCCGGGTCCAGTCCGTCCGGAAGGAGGCCTTTGAGGTCTATCACGGGGAATTTCAGCGGTATATCAATACCTTTGCGGCCATGTATGCGGGCCAGGTCAAACTGGATACCTATTTTTCCGATGTGCGGGGTTACAGCTCCGCTGCGGAAAAGAGCCTGTATGCCAATAACGTGCCGTTGTCCGTCTATGACAGCCTGGTGGAGGCGGTCCACGGCGGTCTGGGTACCATGAAGCAGTATCTTGCGCTCCGGAAAAAAGTCCTGGGGCTGGACACCCTGAATATGTATGACCTGTACTGCCCCATGGTGGAGGACGTCCACTATGAGATCGACTACGAAACCTCCAAGGCCATGGTGAAGGAGGCCCTGCTGCCCCTGGGCGCGGATTATCAGAAACTGCTGGACAAGGCCTATCACGAGCACTGGATGGACGTCTATGAGAACAAAGGAAAAACCACCGGTGCCTTCTCCTGCGGGGTCTACGGAGTGCATCCCTATGTGCTGCTGAACTTCACCAACTCTCTGGAGGACGTGTTCACCATGGCCCACGAACTGGGCCACGCCATGCACTCCTATCTGTCCTCCGAGAAAAACTCCTACGCCAACCATGACTACCGGCTGCTGGTGGCCGAGGTGGCTTCCACCGTCAACGAGGTGCTTCTCACCAAGCATCTGCTGCGGGTGGAGACGGACCGGAAAAAGCGCGCCTATCTCCTGAATCATTTGCTGGAGAGCTTCCGTACCACCGTGTTCCGTCAGACGCTCTTTGCCGAATTCGAGCGGAAAGCCCACGAGATGTACCAGGCCGGAGAACCCCTCACCGCCGAAACCCTGTCCAAGCTATATCATGAGCTCAACGAACTCTACTATCAGGGTGCGGAGGTCAATCCCCTCCAGGACGCCGAATGGGCCCGAATCCCCCATTTTTACAGCTCCTTCTATGTATACCAGTACGCCACCGGCTTCTGCTCCGCTGTGGCCATTGCCGACAGCATCTACGAAACCGGAGACCCCAGCAATTATCTGCGTTTCCTTTCCACTGGCGGCAGCGATTATCCCTTGGAAGAGCTGAAGATCGCCGGGGTGGATCTCACCAAACCGGATGTGGTGGATCGGGCGCTGAAGGTTTTTGCCGATACCCTGGCGGAACTGACGGAGCTGCTGGAAACACTGTAACCGGTCTGATGGTGGGAAAGGGGGGAAGTTGAACGATGGAAACAAATCGGATTGGATACTGGGACAACGTCAAGGGCATCCTGATTTTTCTGGTGGTGCTGGCCCATTATTACGGCACCGGCATGGTCTATGGAACGGAACACACCGGGGCGCTGCTGGTCCCCGTATCCATCTACACGTTCATCTATCTGTTCCATATGCCCCTGTTTGCCTTCATCTCCGGCTATTTCTCCAAAAATACGGAGAAATGCCGGCGGCAGGCCTTTTCCCAGCTGCTGCTTCCCTATCTGGTGGTCAATACCATTTGTGTGCTGCTGGATCGGGAAACCGTGAATCCCCTGTTCTCACCCTATGGACCCATGTGGTACCCCCTGGCCCTGTTTTTGTGGCGTATGGTGGCCAAGGATGTGGGCAAACTGAAGTACAGCTGGCTTTGGGCCCTGGCCTTTGCTCTGATCTCCTCCGTCCTGATGCCGGGTAAAAACTATGTGTCCCTGAACGACGCCATCACCTTTTTCCCCTGCTTTATGCTGGGTCTGGAGACCGGGCCGGAAACCATCCAAAAG
>CBCTLT010000021.1:0-9887 GCA_965147785.1 uncultured Oscillospiraceae bacterium | reverse complement strand
GGAAGCTCAATAGCCCGAAGCCGGAGCGGATAGCCAGCGTCCTGCATGGTAAGGATCTTGATTTTTTCCTTTCTGCAATCCTCCAGCACCTGATGGGCACGCCGAAGATCCCGGCGTGCCAGCGCTTCTTTTTCCCGCTGGGTAAGCCCCTCCACTTGATCCATGGCCTCCCGGTCTGCCAAAAACACCGCTTCCGGCGATTCAAACCATTCCAGCAGCCGATGCTGCGCACGCAGCGACAATCCCGGTATTGAGGTAAGCCATATCCAATATTGAAGCTGTGCCACAGCTCCCGCCTCCTTGTTATAATTCCGTCATTTGCCACAGTACAATGGCCGCTGCTACCGCCGCGTTCAGGGACTCACATCGTGGATGCATGGGGATCACCAGATGATTCGATGCCGCTGCCAGCAACATGGAGCTGATGCCTTGACCTTCACTGCCGATGACCACCGCAGCCTCTTTCACTTTTGCCTGACGAATATCCTCGGCACCTGAGGAAAGAGCTGTAGCCATTAACGGTATCTCATGGGCTTTGCATTGCTCCACCAGGTCCTCTCTCGAGATATTTCCGGGTGGCGTACGAAAAACGGCCCCCATGGTGGCCCGCACAGTTTTTGGATTATAGGGGTCGGCACAGCCCTGGGTCAAAAGCACTGGCACATCCAGTGCATCTGCGGTCCGAAGGATGGTGCCCACATTGCCGGGATCCTGAATCCCATCCAGCACCAGCGTTCCTGGCGCTACTGCTCCCATAGGCTCCGAAGGCAGCGTGGCCAAAAACACCGCACCTTCCGACGTCTCCATGGAAGAAATCTGATCCATCAATCTGTGAGGAACGGTCACCTGGCGGACATGCTGGGGCAGTGGAGGGCATACCACCCCTTCCCGCAGGATCACCGTATGCAGCTGCTGGGGGATCCAGCGCACCGCCTCCTCCAGCAGTTTGGTGCCCTCTCCTGCAAACATGCCCTGGGCCCTGCGGTGCTTTCTGGAGGTTAGCAGCTTTACCGTTTGGACCATCAGAGGATTTTGCCGGCTGGTGATGTACTCCATCTCCATGCTCACAGCCTCTGCAGCAGAGAAAGATCCTCGTTTTTGCCCATGACCAGGATAGTATCCTCTTCCCCGATTACATCGTTGGCTCCTGGGGACATCCGCATCTTTCCGCTTTTCTCATTCTGAATGGACAGCACACTGACCCGGTATTTCCCACGAACGTCCAAGCTCTGCAGGGTTTTGTTTCGCCAGCTCTTGGGAGGCGTGATCTCCGCGATGCCGTACTCCTCGGAAAACTCAACGTAGTCCAAGAAGGATGTAGAGCCCAAGCTCTGGACCAGCCGCACCGCCATTTCCTTTTCGGGAATCAGTACCCGATCCGCCCCGATGCGTTCTAGGGCTCGTTTGTACATATCATCCCGGGCCTTGCACACAATATAGGGAACGCCCAAGTCCTTGAGATTCATGGTCACCAGAATGCTGGCAGCCAAGTCGTTTCCGATCGCCACGATAGCACATTCACACTCCTTGGCTCCGGCAGCTCGCAGGACCGCAATCTCCCGGGCATCACCGATGGCCGCATGGGTGGCTTTGTCCGCCGTCTGCCGGACCAGCTCCTCATCTTCGTCGATCACAATGACCTCGTGTCCCATGTCGTAAAGCCGTTCGGCCGCAGACGCACCAAATCGTCCCAGTCCAATGATTAAAAAGGTCTTCATGCAATAGCTCCTCTCAGCCGATCAGCACCCTGGTTTCAGGGCGGTCGATGGCGTTGTCAGGCGGTGTTTTGATCATAAACGCAAAGCTGATGGTCATAATCCCCACCCGTCCAAAAAACATATACAAGATCAGAATAATATGAGATCCCAGGTTCAGATCCGCCGTAATACCCGTACTCAGTCCCACCGTACAAATGGCAGAAACCGTCTCGTACATGGCGTCTCCCAAAGGAATCCCGTTGGATGCAGACAAAACCATGCCTCCAAGCAGGGACAGCGCGCAGACCAGCAGGCAGATGCTCACCGCGCTGTTCACCTGTTTCTGGGGAATTTTACGTCCAAATACAACGATCCCATTCCGGTTCCGCAGCACCCGCAACGCCATGAGGAACAGTACCCCCACCGTCACAGTCTTGATGCCACCCGCTGTGGATCCACTGGAGCCACCCGCCAGCATTAGCAATATGGACACCAGCTTGCCGCTGCCCGTCAAGGCTCCCTGGTCCACAGAGCAGAACCCTGCGGTACGGGTAGTCACCGACTGAAACAGCGCCGCCAGTATTTTTTCTCCCGGAGTCATGTTCCCCATGGTTCCAGGGTTATTCCACTCCAACGCCAAAATTGCGGCTGCACCACCAAAAATCAGAATTGTGGTGATTACGGCAACCAACTTGGTATGAACCGCCAGCCTTTTCCAGCGGAATTTATGGATCACCAGGTCGTTCCAGACGAAAAAACCTAGTCCGCCAATGATAATCAGCAGCATAATGGTCACATTCACCGTCACATCGTCGGCAAACAATACCAGGCTGGAACCGGGCTGAAAGACGCCCATAAGGTCAAATCCTGCATTGCAATAGGCTGATATAGAGTGAAAAATACCAAACCAGAGTGCCTGTAACGGCGAAAGCCAATGGAGGAACCGCAGAAACAGCACCAGCGCGCCAATCCCTTCCACCAGAAAGGTACCCATCAGCACCAACCGGACCAATCGAATAATGCCATCGACCTCATTGAGAGCCATGGCCTGCTGAAGGATCAGTCGTTCCCGCAGGCCAATACGCCGCCGCAGCATAAAGTAAAAGACGGAAACAAAGGTCATATACCCCAATCCGCCGACCTGGATGAGCAGCAGCAGTACCACCTGACCAAAGGGCGACCATTGACTATAGGTGTCCACCACGGAAAGCCCCGTCACACAGGTACAGGATGTGGCGGTAAACAGGGCAGTTACAAACCCACAGCTTCTTCCGTCCACAGAGGCCACCGGCAAACACAGCATTGCCGTTCCAATCAAAATCGTCATCAGAAAAAATAGCAGCAGCACGCGGGTGGCGTGGTCTGATTTTTTCCGAAGGCGCTGCCGCAATACAAGCCGGCGCAGCAAATCCTTCAAAGTTTCCACTCCTTTCCTGGAGGGCAGATGTAGAAAAGTGGATGCTGCAAACCGGTTTCATTTACAGCACCCCGTCATACCGAAAGGGGATTCCAATCTCAGCCGGCTTCCACCAGGGCCTGAGCCATGGCAACAGCGTTCTCCATGGCATTCCGTGCCTCGGAGCCTCCGCCATGATCCATAAAGGACAGATAGATATTTTCCAGACCGCAGTCCTTCAGCGTCTGATTATCTACCAAACTGGTGCGGACCTCATTATTCGGGTCCGGCTCCAGTCCATACTGCTCTACAGGATCCGTAAAATATTCCAGCTTGGGATTGGTATATGCATCGGAAATATTCTCACTCATAAGATACAGTGCTACATCTTCCTGGGTCATGTACAAATACATACGCTCCTGATTCTGCCGCCCCAGCTCCGTATCTCCCACAAACAGGATGGCATAGTAGATGTTGACCTGACCGTTGCCGTCCAGATCCTCCACCACGGGCTTGAGCACCTCGTCCAGTGCTGCCAGTTCCTCCTCATCCACGAAATAGTCCGTGGCAATGACCACCGTAGTATCATAGCGGGTCTGACTCAGGGAATCCACCGTGATAAACACCACGATCCCCAGAATCACAATTCCCACCAGCAGCGGCCATCTATAGTGGAACCAAAACACATTGACAAACCAGTGCTTGAATCCGCCGTTTTCCTGAATGCTGTTTCTCAGTTTACCTTTACTCATAGCACAATCCTTAATCCAAAGGCTTCATGGTCGGGAAGAGGATCACGTCCCGGATGCTGCTGCTCCCCGTCAGGAGCATGACACACCGGTCCACACCGATACCCAGACCGCCTGTAGGCGGCATTCCGTAGGACAGCGCAGTGATGAAATCCTCATCCATCATGCCGGCTTCCTCATCGCCGCCCTCCCGGAGTTCCACCTGCTTGCGGAACCGCTGCTCCTGATCAATGGGATCGTTAAGCTCGGAGAAAGCGTTGCCCATCTCACTGTGGCAGATGAAGAGTTCAAATCGCTCCGTGAGTCTGGGATCCTTGGAACTGCGCTTGGCCAGGGGAGACACGTCCACAGGATGCATGGTGATAAAGGTGGGCTGGATCAGCTTTTCCTCCACCTTCTGGTCGAAGCATTCATAGAGAGCGTTGCCCCAGGTCTGTTCCTTTCCCTCGGGAATCTCCACCCCCACCGACTTGGCAGCAGCCACCGCCTCTTCATCCGTGGAAATGGTCATGAAGTCCACACCCAGATACTGCTGGACTGCCTCTGCCATGGTGAGTCGAGGCCAGCCCTTCTTCAGGCTGATCTGTTCTCCCATCCAGGTCACCTCATTGGTACCCAGCAGCTCCTGGGCTGCACCGGAGAGGAAATCCTCAAACAGATCCATCATGTCGTTAAAATCCGCGTAAGCCTCATAGAGCTCCACAGTGGTGAACTCTGGATTGTGCTTGGGGTCCATGCCCTCATTGCGGAAGATCCGGCCCACCTCATAGACCCGCTCCATGCCGCCTACGATGAGCCGCTTCAGATTCAGCTCCGTGGCGATACGCAGATACATATCAATATCCAGGGTGTTGTGATGAGTGATAAAGGGCCGGGCGCTGGCACCGCCGGAGATGGTGTTGAGCACAGGAGTCTCCACCTCGATGTAACCCCGACCATCCAGGAAGTCCCGAAGATACTTGATAAAGCGAGAGCGCAACTCAAAGGTCTTGCGAACCTCCGGGTTCATAATCAAATCCACATACCGCTGGCGGTACCGCAGTTCCTGATTCGTCAGGCCGTGGAACTTCTCCGGCAAGGGAAGCAAAGACTTGCTCAGCAGGGTGACCTTGCTGGCCCGGACGGAGATCTCTCCCCGCTGGGTCCGGAACACCACGCCCTCGATGCCCACAATATCGCCGATGTCATACTTTTTAAAGACCTTGTAGGGTTCCTCCCCCACCTCGTCCCGGCGGACATAGAGCTGGATTCTTCCCTCGCGGTCCTGAAGATCGCAAAAAGTCACCTTGCCCATGACTCGCTTGCTCATCAGCCGGCCAGCCACAGATACTGGCTGCTCCTCCAGCTCCTCAAATCTGGACTGGATTTCCGCCGTAGTATTCTTCTTCTCGTACTTTGTGATCTCAAAGGGGTTTTCACCGGCCTCCTGCAGGGCAGTGAGCTTATCCCGGCGAATCTTCAGCAGATCCCCCTGATTTTCCGTTTCATTTTTATTTTCAGACAAAAGTAATCCTCCGTTCAGCGTGAAATTCGGACAACCTCATACTCGATGGTTCCCACAGGAGCCTCCACCGTCACTCTTTCACCGACCCGCTTGCCTACCATGGCCCGGCCAAAGGGGGCATCGTCGGACACCCGTCCCTTCATGGGATTGGCCTCCTGAGATCCTACCAGCTCGTAGGTCATTTCTTCATCCATTTCAAGGTCCTTCACCGTAAAGGTACAGCCCAGGCCGATGTGATCGGTGGCGGCATCGTCGGCGCTGATGATGACCGCATTGGCCAAAATCTCCTCCACCTCGGCGATGCGGGCATAGAGCTTCGCCTGCTCGTTTTTCGCGTCGTCATATTCGCTGTTCTCGGAAAGGTCGCCGTAGCCACGGGCGACTTTAATCATTTCCGTAACCTCTTTATCCCGATCCGTTTTCAGGTAATTCAGCTCATTTTCCAGTTCCTTGAGACGCTCAGGACTCAGCTTATACTCTTTTGCCATACAAAACACCATTCTTTCTGCCGGTAACCTTCCAGCCTCAAATATCAGTCCGGTTCAGGACTGTAAGCTTGCAATCGCCGCCTGGACCTGGGGATCCTCCTCCGGATCCAGTCTGCCCAAGCTAAGTTCAGAACTCTGGGTTTCATCCAGAGCGACCTCCACATCCGGCGTCACGCCCACATCAATGAGGCTCTCGCCGTTGGGAGTATAGTATTTTCCGATGGAGAGATTGATGCAAGAGCCGTCACTGAGGGTAAGGCCCACCTGATAGTAGCCCTTGCCATAGGTCTGCTCGCCCACGACTGTACCTACACCGTATTCCTGCAGCGCACAGGCAAAGTATTCCGCAGCACTGTAGCTGCTGGCATTGACCAGGACAGCCATGGGGAGATCCACGCAGTCGGCATCGGACCGGATGATCTCCTCTTCCCCGGCGTAGTTTACCGTATGGAACACGATGCCCTCGGGCAACAGATAATCCAGCAGGTCCGTAAGCTCGGATTTCAAGCCACCGGGATTATTCCGGACGTCGAACAGCAAAGATGTGGCCCCCTGGGCCTGCAATTCCTCCACCAGTTGTTTCACTGTATCGGCGCAGCCAGCGTCAAAATTGTCAATGATAATATAACCAATATCGCCGTCCAGCAGTCTCCCTTCGGCCGGGATCACCGTCACAGACCGCCGTTCCACAGTCAAGGTCAACTCCTGCCCATCCCGCAGAAACGTCAGATCCACCGTGGTACCCTCTTCCCCTTTGACCAGGTTTTTCAGTTCCTCCAGGGAGACGTCCGCCGCCTGGGTATCTCCAACCCGAACGAGAATATCACCGGCCAATACGCCAGCTTCCTCCGCAGGACCGCCGGCTGTGACCTCTGTGATCTCATAGCCTGTCAGATTCCCGGCCTCGTCATATTGAGCCAGGATGGTGATGCCCACGCCCACATAGGCGTTGTTGATATTCTCCACATAGGCCTGATAGTCCTCGGCACTGACATAGTAACTCCACCGGTCTCCCAGGCCGGAAATAATTCCTGAAGCCATGGCGTCGTTGACCGCGGTCATATCCACGTCGTCCTCTATAAAATAGTAGTCCACCAGATCCATGATCTCGGCATATTTTTCAAGGCCAGTCTCGGTCTCCAAGTCCTGGGATTGGAGCGCTCCGGTGGTGGCGCAATAGGTCACTACCACGCCCACCGCGCAGCCCATAACAACACATGCAATTGCTGTGAGAAAACGTCTAAGATTTTCGCCCATGGTTTTCGCCTCTTATAGCATTCCGGCGATAATGCTGGCAACGGTGGGTACGATGATGAGCAGTGCCAGCATAGTTGCCAGCACCGCCGTAATGGTTTTTCTTTGCTTCTGAGACATATGCTTCCTCCAATAATCAGCTCAAGCGAATGGGACTCTCTCTGGAGTCCAGGTATTTCTTGACCATCAGAGCCACCTTAAAGATGATGGCATGGTCAAATTCCCGCAGATCCAGTCCGGTGATCTTCTTGATCTTTTCCAGACGGTACACCAGGGTGTTGCGATGTACAAACAGCTTTCTAGAGGTTTCAGACACATTGAGGTTATTTTCAAAGAACTTATTGATGGTGAACAGGGTTTCCTGATCCAGAGAGTCAATGGAATTCTTCTTAAACACCTCAGACAGGAAGATCTCGCACAGTGTGGTTGGCAGCTGATAGATCAAGCGGCCCAGGCCCAGATTTTCATAGTTAATGACGCTTTTTTCCGTATCAAACACCTTGCCCACCTCAATGGCAGTCTGGGCCTCCTTAAAGGAGTCAGCCAGTTCCCGGATGTGGTTGGCAATGGTGCCGATACCAATGACAGTTTTCACAAACAGCTCCGAATTGAGGGTTTCCTCGATGGATTGAGCCACCTTCAGCAGTTCCTTGCCATCAGTGCCGGGCTGTACCTGCCGGACCAAAACGATATCCGTCTCATTAATGGAGATCACATAGTCCTGCTGTTTTTCCACAAACATATTCTGGAGGATGTCCATGGCAGCCACGTCCACCTTGCCCACCTGCCGGATCAGAAATACGGCTCTAGGCACATCGGTAACAAAGTGAAGCTCCTTGGCGTGGATGTAAATATCCCCAGGCAAGATATTGTCCGTGATAATGTTCTTCACGAAGGTACCCCGGTCATGTTTTTCCTCATAGCTGGTCTTGGCGCCATTGAGGGCCACGCAGGCCATCACGCAAAGGCTCTTGGCCAGCTCATCCTCACCGTCCACGAACACGGCATAATCGAACCGCGCACTCCAGCTTGCCAACGCCTTAAACGTCTTTCCCTCTGTGACCGTAACCAATTCACTGGTAGCATTGAGGCGATGAGCTGCATCCTCCCATCTGTCCCCAAGTCCGGAGGGCTCGCTGGCAGCAATGACATTGCCTTCACCATCAATCACACCGATCAGCCGATTGCTGGCATCCTTCATCTGCATGATTACACTCTGAAACATTCTGCTGGACATTGCAGTTTCCTCCTTCCGGGAAACGCACCAGCGTTCTCCCGTATTCATTCATCCTGCCGCGCGCAAGGCGCATTTCTACATCTACAATAGGAATCGCATTTACTATAAACTTTTTTTGTGAATAATGCAAGACCTGTTTGACAATTTGCATAGGAATTTCATGAAATTTTGGTCAGGTTTTCTCCCTAATTCGTATTTTTTCCTTTTATTTGCACAAAAAGACGAAAAAAAACAGAGCCGGCATATGCCGGCTCTGCAGAGACAGTTTTTTACAGGTCAATGCACTTCTCAGTATCGGGATCGAACAGATGCACACGCTCAGCCTCGAAAGTAACCTCGATCTTGTCGCCCATCTTTGCAGAAGAAGAGGGGTCAACACGAGCGGTGAGCTGCTTGCCGCCGATGACCAGGAACAGGTTGGTCTCAGAACCAAGAGGCTCCACGTTATCCACCGTAGCGGTGAACTTGTACTGAGGATAGTTCTTGAGGTAGATATCCTCGTCGTGGATGTGCTCAGGACGGATGCCCATGACCACTTCCTTGCCGATGTAAGCCATAACCTCGGGCTTCAGGCCGATCTCGTCGGGCAACTGAACGGTGGCGTTTTCGTTGGCATCGCCAAAGGTGATGTAGGTATGACCATCCTTGGAGGACAGAACGGAGTTCTCCAGCTTGTTCATGGAAGGAGAACCGATGAAGGTGGCCACAAACAGGTTCACGGGGTTCTGGTACAGATCCTGAGGCGTGGAGACCTGCTGCATAATGCCGTCTTTCATGACGACAATACGGGAGCCCATGGTCATAGCCTCGGTCTGGTCATGCGTAACGTAGATAAAGGTGGTGTCCAGCCGCTTATGAAGCTTGGTCAGCTCGGAACGCATCTGGGTACGGAGCTTGGCGTCCAGGTTGGACAGAGGCTCGTCGAGGAGGAAGACCTTGGGGTTCCGGACGATAGCACGGCCCAAGGCAACACGCTGACGCTGACCACCGGACAGAGCAGCGGGCTTACGGTCGAGCAGGTGCTCGATCTCCAGGATCTGAGCAGCCTCTTCCACGCGGCGCTTAATTTCATCCTTGGGCGTCTTGCGGAGCTTCAGGCCGAAGGACATGTTCTCATACACAGTCATATGCGGATACAGAGCATAGTTCTGGAACACCATGGCGATGTCTCTCTCCTTGGGAGGAACATCGTTGCAGAGCTTGCCGTCGATGTACAGCTCGCCCTCGGAGATCTCTTCCAGGCCAGCGATCATACGCAGTGTGGTGGACTTACCACAGCCGGAAGGGCCTACCAGAATAATGAACTCCTTATCTTCGATCTCAAGGTTAAAGTCGGTGACTGCAATGACACCGCCCGCATATGTCTTATAAATATGCTTCATTGTTACGCTGGACATATTATACCCCCATCTTTTTGCTTGTTTCAGATGGTGTTATTTTAGCACCCGAAATTCTGTCTGTATATTATCCGATTCACCAAAGGTTTTTAAATTGCTTTGGTGAATCTGACCATGGGGCGAAAAAAACGGAATTTTTCTGTGCAATTTTACAGCAAATTGCCT
>CBCTLT010000020.1:0-10026 GCA_965147785.1 uncultured Oscillospiraceae bacterium | reverse complement strand
TTTTTTCTCAGTCTGTCTGCCGGGAATTTGTCTGGGAGCAGCGCATTCGCCCGGGCAGCTTGCGCCGGGCAGATTAGAAAACTTTCCAGCATTCCCCCGCGCGTACAGACAAAACGATTTTCATTATGCTGCATTCATTCTGCCGGGCTTATGAAAAGGCAGGCATTTTTTTTTTGCTTTCATCATCCTGCAAACAGATGATTAAGCACTACTGGGTATTAATATCAAAAAAATCTTTATTTGAGTTCAGAATTCATTGAAGATCAAAGGATCATTCGGATTGCAATTACTGTATGAATATGATATGATTACGTTGAAAACCATTTGTGTTTCAACTGATCAAACAGGGAGCGTATGAACAGCCATGAAGCGTTTGCAGGATATTACAGATCAAGTTGGTGTAAGCCGGACAACAGTGTCCAATGTGCTGCACGGCAACACAAAAAAAGTTTCCAAGGAAATGATCCGGAAAATTTCGGAAATTCTGAACCAGGAGGGCTATGTCCCGAATACATCTTCCCGTGAGCTGACCCGCAAAGGGTCCTGCATCATTGGACTGGTGCTGGGCTACAACTGTATCCACGGCATCCCTTCTCTGCGCGATACCTTTGTGGCAGAATTTCTGTCTGGTGTAGAAGAGACAGCCCATCGAAACGGATATTATGTCATGCTGATCAATGGCCATGACCAAAATACGGACCGGGTGGCAGAGATTGCCTCCCGATGGAATGTGGATGGTCTTGTCGTCCTGGGACTGGACGAAAAGAAATACAAGGAGCTGCGCAGGCAACTCAACAAATATATGGTCCTGATTGACACCTATCCCGAGGCGGAGTACCACTACGTCAACGTGGGGACTGATGATTTTGGCGGCGGCGCCATGATTGCAAAGTATCTGCTGGACAACGGGTACA
This sequence comes from uncultured Oscillospiraceae bacterium, assembly GCA_965147785.1. Classification (GTDB taxonomy): domain Bacteria; phylum Bacillota; class Clostridia; order Oscillospirales; family Oscillospiraceae; genus HGM13006. The sequence goes on along the minus strand of CBCTLT010000020.1, from coordinate 9,112 downwards.
CCCAGGCCATCTTTGTCGCCGAGTGTGATACCGGCGCAGACCATTACCGCTGGAAAGGATTTCAGCATCAGATGCGCTCTGCCGGGATTGACTGCGGAGAAGAGCGCCATATTCTTCTCCCCGAGGATCTTTCTCTGCGCCGTGTCATGTACGGCCACTATTTGGATTGCTTTGTCCAGGCCGGGGCTGTGGCCCTGGCCTCTGACTATGATGCGGCGGAAGTGATGAATTATCTGCAGGACCACGGCATACAGGTGCCGGAGCAGGTCTCCGTCACCGGGTTTGACGACTGCATCTATGCAGAACTCCTGCATCCCCCTCTGACGACAGTGCGTCAGAACGTCCCGGCCAAAGCAGAGGCCGCCGTGGAACTGCTGGTGCGTCTGATTCGGCAGGAACCGGTGGAGTGTAAAAATTACGTTCAGCCTGTTGAACTGATCCGCCGCAACTCGGTGCGCGAATCAACCCCCAACGCCGCGCCCTGGTCAAAAGATCTGCACAAAACCCACAAATAATTCTTGTGGTATTTGCCAGTTTCGTAGGAAACGTTGCGCAAAACCCTTTTCAAATCCTCTTCGGTATTGTACAATGAGCTCGTCAGAAAGACACGCTGCGCAGCCTGTCAGAACGAGACATATACAAACTGGAAGAGGATTTGTTTTTTGTATCCTGGATGGAGCAGACAAAAAATGAATTCCGGAAAATCTGACTGAACATCGTGGAGGATTTTATCATGAGAAAGATTTCGCGCAGATCATTTTTGAAGGCCGCTACCGTTGCCTGCGCACTCACCGCACTGACCGCCTGCGGAGGCGGCGATGAATCTGCCGCCGCTTCTGTGGCCAAGGACGAAAACGGAGCCTATGTGGACACCCTGACCATCACCCTGGGCCGTTTTGCGGAACCTTCTGCCGCTGCCCTGTTCCCGGAAGGCCAGACTTTTGAAGACAACGCCTACACCCGTTACATTGAATCCAAGCTCAACGTGGATCTGGTGGACAGCTTTGAAGCAGGCGGCGACGCTTACACCAACCAGCTGGCCACCTGCGTCGCCTCGGGCGAACTGCCCGACATCCTGACCGTCAACAGCTACGACACCTTTGTCGAGATGGTGAACAACGGCCTGACCTATGACCTGACCGATGTGTACGAGGAGTACGCCTCTGACTACATCAAGAGCCTCTACGATTCCTACGACGGCCGCTGCCTGGGCATGGCAACCTTTGACGGCCGGCTGATGGGTATTCCCGGCACGAACCCCGACAACAGCGTCCCTGTCCTGTGCTGGATGCGCAAGGACTGGCTGGACAAGCTGGGCATCAACCCCGACCCCGACGGCGACCTGTGCATCACGCTGGATGACATCGCCGCTGTGGCCAAGGCCTTTGTGGACGCCAATGTAAGCGGCGGCAACCACACCGTGGGCATGGCTTTTTCCGGCAATGATATCGCCGATGCCATGTGCATCGCCAACGCCATGGGCGGCTACATCGACCGATGGATCGAAAATCCCGATGGCACCATGAGCTGGTCCACCCTGGCGCCCGAAGTCAAAGCTGCCTGGGCCAAGATGAACGAGTGGTACGAGGAGGGCATCCTGGATCCCCAGTTCGGCACCCGCACCACCGAGGACATCAACGCCATGATGATCAACAACGAGCTGGGCATCGTCTTTGGCGCATGGCATATCCCCGACTGGCGTCTGAGCAGCGTCAAGGCCCTGGTGCCGGAGGCCGAGTACATCGCCTATACGGTGGCCGATGACAACGGCATCGTCCACACCTACCACGAAAACGCCGCCGACCGGTTCCTGGTGGTCAGCAAGGACTGCAAGTATCCCCAGGTGGCAGTGGAAATTCTGAACATCCTCTATGACGATCTGGCCCGCGCCACCGCGGAAACCGCGCCGGATGTCATCGCCTACATCAACGCCGGCGGACACAACGAGGGCCGTCCCTATTACATGGAAGTCCTGCCCTCCAACAATCCCTCCATTTACTACACCGAGCATATGGCCGTCATCAACGGCGAGATGACCCCTGAGGAAACCACCATTGCCGAGAACAGAGGCTCTTCCCAGGCCATTCTGGACTACCTGAAGGATCCCCAGAACGTCACCGAGAAAACCCTGGGCGGTTGGCACTTCTATGAGTCCCGCATCATCGGCCTGGGCGCATCCATCGAGGCGCTGGAAAAGAACGGCAACGCCGAGTGGATCACCCCCAAGTATCCCCCCACCACCCCCACCAGCGAGCAGAAAAAGGCAACCCTGGACAAGACCGAGCTGGAGGCCTATGTGGCAATCGTGACCGGCGCACAGCCCATCGATTATTTCGATACCTTTGTCAGCGAATGGAAGCGTCTGGGCGGCGACGCAATCGCCCAGGAAGTCCAGGAATACTTTGCACAGTAATAAAGGGGGTGGAACCGGATGAAAAATCAGGTCAAAAAGATTCACTCAAACCAGGCCTATCAACTGTATTACCACGGCATGATGCTCCCTGGTTTCATCTTCCTGATTCTGTTCAACTTTGTTCCGATGTTCGGCGTCATCATGGCCTTTCAGGACTACAGACCCGCCAAAGGTTTTTTCGGTTCTGACTTTGTGGGCCTCAAACATTTCAAATACCTGTTCGAAATGCCAGACAGCTTTGAGCTGTTCCGCAACACCCTGATCATTGCCCTGGGCAAAATCGTCCTTACCACCATCATGTCCATCGCCTTTGCGATTCTGCTCAACGAGGTCAAGAACCGGGCCCTGAAAAAGTCGGTTCAGACGGTGGTTTACCTGCCTCACTTCCTGTCCTGGGTTGTGCTGGCTCTGGTCGTCAAGAATCTGTTCAGCGTGGACGGCTCCATCAACGCAATGCTGGGCACCTCGCTGAACTGGCTGGGCAGCAACTCCCTGTTCCAGCCCCTGCTGATCCTGACCGATACCTGGAAAGAGTTCGGTTATGGCTCCATCGTCTATCTGGCAGCCATCACTTCCATCGACTCGACCCTTTACGAGGCTGCTTCCATCGATGGCGCCACCTGGTGGAAAAAGGTCTGGCATGTCACCCTGCCCGGCATCCGCACCACCATCGTCCTGATGGCCGTCATGAATCTGGGCAACATCCTGAACGCCGGTTTCGACCAGGTCTATAACCTGTACAGCGCATCGGTCTATGCCACCGGTGATATTCTGGATACCTATGTGTACCGCGTCGGCCTGCAGGGCCTGCAGTACAGCTTCGGTACCGCCGTGGGCCTTTTGAAGTCCGTGATCGCCTTTGTTCTGATGATCGGCGCCAACAAGCTGGCTCAGAAGTACACCGACAGCAAAATTTTCTAAGGAGGTCCGTCCGGCAATGAAAGTTGATAAATTCCGCACTGTCATCATCTACATCATTATTATTCTGCTGGGCCTAGTCTGTCTGCTGCCGCTGCTGAACATTGTTGCCATCTCCTTCTCTTCCTCTGCAGCAGTGGAAGGCAACATGGTAGGGCTGATCCCGGTGGGATTCAGCACCGCAGCCTATGAGAAGATCCTGGAGGACTCCCAGTTCTGGCACTCCTTCCTGATCTCGGTGGAGCGGGTTGTGCTGACCCTGATCATCAACTTTGTGCTGATCGTACTGATGGCTTATCCCCTCTCCAAAACCAACGCACAGTTCCGGGGCCGCAACATCTATGCAAACCTGATGATTTTTGCCATGCTTTTCAACGGCGGCATGATCCCCACCTTCCTGCTTGTCAAATCCTACGGCCTGCTCAATACCGTCTGGGCCCTGGTTTTGCCGGGAGCCGTGCCCATCTTCAATGTCATCCTGGTGATGAACTTCTTTGCTGCCGTTCCCAAAGAGCTTGAGGAAGCCGCCTTCATTGACGGCGCCAACCCGCTCCAGGTTCTGACCAAGATCTTCATCCCCATTTCCAAGCCGGTTCTGGCTACCGTATCCCTGTTCAGCATTGTGGGCAGCTGGAACGACTTCTACAGCGGCCTGATCTACATGTCCAAAGCCGCCTATTATCCCCTGATGACCTATATCCAGAGTCTGCAGATCAACGTGGAAGATCTGATCAAGCAGGGCAATCTGTCTGCCGTGGTGGATTCTGCCTCCCTGGGCAACACCAACCTCAATGCAGCCAAGATCGTTGTTGCAGTTATCCCGCTGCTGCTGATCTATCCCCTGCTGCAGCGGTACTTCGTTTCCGGCATTGTGGTGGGCTCGGTTAAGGGCTAATTTATATTCTTGCTAATTTATATTCTTTCAGAGCGCTCCGGAGACGGGGCGCTCTATCTGACAAAACAACCACTCAGTCACTTTTATTTGGGAGAACGGTATGATTCAAAAGTATCTCTATGGTGTCCCCTTTGATACCGAATCGGTGGTCGCACCAATCCCTGCAAGCCAAGGCGAACCCCCTGTGGGAACGGTCAAAACCAGCGAGTCCGGCTTCTGCTTTGCCTGCCCCCTGGCGGAGGGCGACCGGGTCTACGGCCTGGGCGAAGCCAACCGCGGCATCAACAAGCGGGGCTTTGTCTACGTCAGCGACAATGTGGACGACGGCCTCCACACTGAAAACAAGCAGCGAATGTACGCCGCCCACAACTTCATCGTGATCTCTGGCCAGCAGAATCTGGGGCTGTTCTTCGACTATCCCGCCCGGATTCGGTTTGACATCGGCTTCACCCGCAGGGATTGGCTGGAAGTCACCTGTGAGCGGGCCGACCTGGCCCTTTACGTCATCACCGGCGACAGCGCCTGCGATGTGGTCAAGCAGTTCCGGGCCATCATCGGCCGCAGCTACATCCCGCCCAAATTTGCCTTTGGCTTTGGCCAAAGCCGCTACGGCTACAAGACCCAGGCCGACTTTGAAGAGGTGGTTGCCAAACACCGCCAGGCCCACATTCCCCTGGACATGGTGTACATGGACATCGACTACATGGACCACTACAAGGACTTCACCGTCAACCCGGAGAATTTCCCCGATTTTTCCGGCTTTGTATCCAAGATGAAAGAGCAGGGCGTCCGGCTGGTGCCCATCGTCGACGCCGGCGTCAAGGAGGAAGCAGGCTATTCGGTCTGCGACGAGGGCAAGGAAAAGGGCTACTTCTGCAAGCGGGCCGACGGAACCGATTTTGAGGGAACCGTCTGGCCGGGGTGGAGCCACTTCCCCGACGTGCTGAACCCCGAGGCCCGGGCCTGGTTCGGCAGCCAGTACAAGGCTCTGACCGACTGCGGCATCGAGGGCTTCTGGAACGACATGAACGAGCCCGCCATCTTCTACTCCCGGGAGGGGCTGGCCGAGCGGCTGGATCATCCGCCGGTTCCCCATGAAGACGGCACCATCGATCATTTTGGCCAGGCCATCGGCTGGCTCAATCTGTCCAATGCGCCGGAAGACTACGCCCGCTTTTATCACAAGGTGGACGGCAAAATGGTCCGCCACGACCAGGTCCACAACCTCTACGGCTACAACATGACCCGGGCCGCCTCGGAGGGGCTGGCCAGCATTGCCCCGGGCAAACGGTTTCTGCTGTTCTCCAGGTCTTCCTGCATCGGGATGCACCGGTACGGCGGCGTCTGGACCGGCGACAACCACTCCTGGTGGAGCCACCTGCTGCTGAACCTCAAGATGCTGCCCTCCCTCAATATGTGCGGTTTCCTGTATGTGGGAGCCGACCTGGGTGGCTTCAACGCCGACACCAGCCGGGATCTGCTGCTGCGGTGGCTGGCGCTGGGGGTGTTCACCCCCCTGATGCGCAACCACTCGGGCAGCGACACCCGCCGGCAGGAGTTCTACCAGTTTGAGGGCCCCGAGGACTTCCGCAGCGTCATCGAGACCCGCTACCGGCTGATCCCCTACCTCTACAGCGAATACATGAAGGCAGCGCTGAACGGCGATATGCTGTTCAAGCCCCTGGCCTTCGTCTACCCCGAAGACGAGATCGCCCTTCAGACCGAGGACCAGCTGATGCTGGGCAATGAGGTGATGATTGCCCCGGTCTATACCCAGAACGCCACCGGACGGATGGTGTATCTGCCCGAGGAGATGCTGTTTGTCAAGTTCGGCCCCGAGGGCCGCATCACACAGGAAGTCCTCCCCGCCGGCACCCACTTTGTGAAGGCGGCCCTTAACGAGGTACCCCTGTTCATCCGCAAAGGTGCCTGCATCCCGGTGGCGGACCCCGCCCAGACGGTGGCCGGCATCGACCCCGCCACCATCCGGATGATCGGCTGGCCCGGGGCCAGCTATGATCGCTACGACGACGACGGGGTTACCATCCCCGCAGAATAAGGAGGCATTGCCATGAACCGTAAATGGTGGAAAGAAAGCATCGTATACCAAATCTACCCCAGCAGCTTCCAGGACTCGGACGGGGACGGCATCGGGGACCTGAACGGCATCCGTTCCCGGCTGGATTACCTGAAGGATCTGGGGGTCAATGTGCTGTGGCTGTGCCCCATCATGGACTCCCCCATGGATGACAACGGCTACGACATCTCCAACTACCGGGCCATCAACCCCCGGTTTGGCACCATGGAGGACTTCGACGCCCTGCTGGCCGAGGCCCATCAGCAGGGCATCCGCATTGTGATGGACCTGGTGGTCAACCACACCTCGGACGAGCACCCCTGGTTTATCGAGAGCCGCAAGTCGGTGGATAACCCCTACCGAGACTACTATATCTGGAAGCCGGGCAAAGACGGCCACGAGCCCAACAACTGGGGCGCCAGCTTCGGCGGCTCGGCCTGGAAATACGACCCCCAGACCGATATGTATTACCTGCACCTGTTCTCCCCCAAGCAGCCCGACCTGAACTGGGAGAACCCCAAAGTCCGGGACGAAGTGTTCAATATGATGACCTGGTGGTTTGACAAGGGCATCGACGGGTTCCGGATGGACGTCATCAGTATGATTTCCAAAGACCAGCGCTTTCCGGATGGCGAGAAACACGGACTGTATGGCAATGGCGGTCCCTACTATGTCAATGGGCCCCGCATCCATGAATTTTTGCAGGAGATGAACCGGCGGGTCCTCTCGAAATACGACATTATGACGGTGGGCGAGACCCCCGGTGCCACGGTGGAAAACGCCCCCCAGTATGCGGGGCTGGACGGCCAGGAGCTGAACATGGTCTTCCAATTTGAGCACGTCGGCATTGGGGACGGACCCCTGGGCAAGTGGACCACCCAGCGCTACGATTTTATGCAGCTCAAGAAAATTCTCAGTCACTGGCAGACCGGCCTGGACGGCAAAGCCTGGAATAGCCTGTTCTGGGACAACCACGATCAGCCCCGGGCTGCATCCCGCTGGGGCGATGACTCGCCCCTCTCCGCCAAGATGCTGGCCACCTGCCTGCTGAGCCTGCAGGGTACTCCCTACATCTATGAGGGCGATGAACTGGGGATGACCAACGCCTATTTCAAAGATCTCAGCCAGTACCGGGATATCGAAAGTCTCAACGCCTTCAAGGAGCTGACCGGCGCAGGCTTGATTTCTGCAGACGAAATGATGGAGTGCCTGGCCCTCCGCAGCCGGGACAACGCCCGCACCCCGGTCCAGTGGGACGACTCCCCGAACGCCGGTTTTACCACCGGCACCCCCTGGATTGAGGTCAACCCCAACTATACCGCCATCAACGCCGCCGCCGAGGAAAAAGACCCGGACTCGGTGCTCAACTACTACAAGCAGATGATCACCCTGCGCAAGAGCCATTTGGGGCTGATTTACGGCTCCTTCCAGCTTCTGGCCGAGGAGAACCCCCAGGTCTTTGCCTACCGGCGTACCTTGGCCGAGACCGGCGAGAACTACCTGATCGCTTGCAACTTCTCAGACAAGGACGCGGCCTTCACAATTCCCGCTGATTTTGCGGGGGCCCGGCGCCTGATCGGCAATTATCCTGACACCGCTCCCACCGGCGCTGTGACCCTGCGCCCCTATGAGGCCTTTGTGCTCCAGAAGTAAACCAGGTGATACCCTATGAATGACTTTTTCGACCTGGATGCCCCTCTGTTCCGTTTCTTAACCCGGGTTGCGGATATGGTGATTCTCAGCCTGCTGTGGCTAATAGGAAGCCTGCCGCTGTTTACCTTGGGCATTTCCAGCACAGCCCTCTATTATGCAGTGAACAAGTCCCTAATTGAGGACCGGGGAACGGTCAGCGAGGAATTTTTCCGGGCCTACCGCCGGAGCTTCCGACAGGCAACTTTGAGCTTTCTTGCTCTGGCAGTGCCGGAGAGCATTCTGCTGGCTGACTGCTTTATAACCCATTACCTCAAGGGGCAACAGGCAGCGACGGGTAATCTCTGGATCATTTTTACGGTGCTGAGTACCTGTGGGCTGGCCTGGATGATCTACAACGCAGCCTATGCGGCAAGATTCGACGACCCGGTCAAAAAGACGGTGTTGCAGTCCGGTGCCATGGCATTGCTCCATTTTGACAAAAGTCTGCTGCTTTTGGTGGTGCTGGCTGCGTTCGGCCTGCTGACAGCATTCTGCCCGCCGCTGATCCTTTTGGCACCTGCCGGATATGCGCTGTTTGCCCGGTGGGTCCTTGAGAAAAAGGTGTTCTATCAATATCTTCCCGATATAGACGATGGCATAGACAAGGAGAATAAAGACTGTTCCCATCAGGATTGACCTTTCCTCCAATTTGACCATTCTTTTCTACCAAAGGCAGGGGGCCTGACAGATGATCTGTCAGGCCCCCTGCCAATTATTGATGGGGTCAAAAGTTGTATACCGGGCAGCTCACCCTGTGGTGCCCATTTCCTTCATTTGCTCCACCGCTTCCTGCTGCACCAGCAGCCCAGCTGAGAAGCCAATCTTGAAGTGGCACTCATTCTCCTCGCACTGGGCGATGGAAGCCTGATCCTGGAGTTCTTCTACTAGGTCCCGTTGGCTGCTTTGGGTTGTTTCCGCAGCCTCAGCTTGTGGGCAATGTTCCAGGTATCCTGATCCACAATGGCCTCATGGGTGTTTGGGAAGATCATCAGCTCGTCGGCAGTGGCAGCCCGGCGCTGCTTGGTCTTGAAGTTCTCACAGATATCCTGCCATGGCAAACAAACAAGATCTTCTTCATCTTACTCTCCCAGCACCTCGCCCAGTGCCAGAACAGCGT
>CBCTLT010000019.1:0-10064 GCA_965147785.1 uncultured Oscillospiraceae bacterium | reverse complement strand
GGCATTGTAAACAACTCCTTGATTAGTATAGTGTATTCAGAGCCGAGAAATCGGCAGATGAATCAAAAAGGAAATGTCAGTGCATGAAATTTGATTGCTTACTTCTGAGGAGGCAGCAGGCAAACCAGCATCTGGCAGACTTCGGTACCGGTGTTGGTGACAGACTTCTCAACGCCGCCGGCACAGTGGAATGCGTCACCGGCATGGAGGACAGTCTCGCCATCGGCGGTCTTCAGGGTCATTTCACCGGTGAGGATGTAGTAAATGGACTCCAGGGGGTTGGCACCGTAATCGCATCCGCCGCCGGGTACGAAATAGGTGATACCCATGATCATCTTGCCGCCTTCGATGTCGTTGGCGCCGCCGCCGTCTACGTCAAACAGACGGGTGGGGACACACTCATTGTGGCCGGGGGCGGTGTAGGTATAGATCGTGCTGCCCTCTACGCCCTTAGCTCTCTGGATTCTGTACTTAGCCATAATCAAGAACTTCCTTTCCAAAAGTAATTAACCGTGTTGCGAAGAGATTCTTCGTACGCTTATTAGTTTAGCACACTGCCCCGGGAAGTGCAAGAGGTTTGAACTGCCAACCGGAGAAAAAACATAAAAAAACTTGCTGAAGCTCAGAAAATTTGTGAAAAATCTTCAATAGACCAGTAAAGATGACGGAAAAACTACTGCCTAATCCTGAAACCGAAAAAATACTTGATTTACCAGACAGTTTTGGGTATGATAATCTATAATGTGCTTTTAAACTTCAGGAAGGGAGCTTTTACCATGGAGAAAAAACCCTACTATATATCCACCGCCATTGCCTATACCTCGGCCAAGCCCCATATTGGCAATACCTATGAAATCATCTTGGCTGACGCCATTGCCCGCTATAAGCGTATGGCAGGCTTTGACGTGTATTTCCAGACCGGCACCGATGAGCATGGTCAGAAGATCCAGGAAAAGGCTGAGGCTGCCGGCATCACGCCCCAGCAGCATGTGGACAACGTATCCGGGGAGATCAAGCGGATTTGGGATCTGATGAATACCTCTTATGACAAGTTTGTCCGCACCACGGACCCCGAGCATATGGCCAAGGTGCAGAAGATCTTCAAACGTCTCTATGAGCAGGGGGACATCTACAAGGGAAAGTATGTGGGCAAATACTGCACGCCCTGTGAGTCTTTCTGGACCGAAAGCCAGCTGGTGGATGGGAAGTGCCCGGATTGCGGACGGCCCTGCGTGGATGCGGAGGAAGAGGCCTACTTCTTTAAAATGAGCAAATATGCCGACCGGCTTATGGACTATATCAACGAGCACCCGGAGTTTATTCAGCCGGAGAGCCGGAAGAACGAGATGGTCAACAACTTCCTCAAACCCGGACTGCAGGATCTGTGCGTTTCCCGGACCTCCTTCACATGGGGTATTCCTGTGGATTTTGACCCGGGTCATGTGGTTTATGTGTGGCTGGACGCCCTGACCAACTATATCACCTTCTGCGGATACGATCCCGACGGCAATTCTGACGACCATTACAAAAAGTTCTGGCCGGCGGATGTACACCTGATTGGAAAGGACATCATCCGGTTCCATACGATTTACTGGCCCATCTTCCTGATGGCTCTGGGAGAGCCCCTGCCCAAGCAGGTGTTTGGCCATCCCTGGCTGCTGGTGAATAACGGCAAGATGTCCAAGTCCGTGGGCAATGTGATCTATCCCGACGATCTGGTGGATCTGTTCGGGGTGGACGCGGTGCGGTATTATGTGCTCCATGAGATGCCCTTTGCCAATGACGGCGTGCTCACCTATGAGCTGATGATTGAGCGGATCAACTCCGATCTGGCCAATATTCTGGGCAACCTGGTGAACCGCACCATCGCCATGGATCACAAGTATTTCGGCGGAAAAATCATGGAACCCTGCGTGGGAGAGCCTGTGGACGAGGAGCTCAAGGCGGTGGCCCTGGCCATGCCCGCCAAGGTGGAGGCCAAGATGGAGGGACTCCATGTGGCCGACGCCATCGACGAAATCTTCGTGCTGCTCCGTCGGGCCAACAAATATATTGATGAGACCACGCCTTGGGTCTTGGCGAAGGATCCGGCCAAGGCGGATCGCCTGGGCACGGTGCTTTACAATCTGCTGGAGGCTATCCGGTTTGCCGGCGTCATGCTGGGAGCCTATCTGCCGGAAACTTCAGAAAAGATTTTGCGGCAGCTTCAGGTAGAAAACGGCGGGCTGGAATCCCTTAATGAATTTGGCGGGATGCCCGTGGGCGGTACCGTAGGTACTGCGGAGATCCTCTTTGGCCGCATTGATGCAGCAAAGAAGCTTCAGGAAATCGAGGAAAAGAAGGCGGCTAAGGAAGCTCCTGTTGCTCCCGCGGTGGAGTTTAAGGATGAGATCGCCTTCGACGATTTTGAGAAAGTAGATATGACCGTTGTCAAGGTGCTGGAATGCGAGAATGTAAAGAAGTCTAAAAAGCTTCTGCGGTTTACCCTGGACGACGGCAGCGGAAAGCCCCGTCAGATCCTCTCCGGAATAGCGGCGTATTACAAACCGGAAGAGCTGGTGGGAAAGACCCTGGTAGCATGCACCAATTTGGCGCCTCGGAAGATGATGGGGCTGGAATCCTGTGGCATGCTGCTGTCGGCGGAGAAGGATGAGAAGCTGACGCTGCTGATCCTGGACGACAGTATCCCTGCTGGCGCCAAGCTTTGCTGAGGTGAAAAATGCGTCTGGATAAATATTTGAAGGTGTCCCGGCTGATCAAACGCCGCACCGTGGCCAATGAGGCCTGCGACGGGGAACGGGTCCAGGTCAACGGCCGGCCTGCAAAGGCCAGCTACGATGTGAAGATCGGAGATATACTGGAGATCCGTTTCGGACAAAAGACGGTCAAGGTGGAGGTGCTCTCCCTGAACGAGTCCACCAAGAAGGCCGATGCTGTGGCCATGTACAAGGAATTGCTGTAATACCAACGAAAGACCTGCTGCAAATTTGCGGCAGGTCATTTTCACAATGGGGCGGGATCAAACGTGTTATAGGTGAAAGGCGGAGCAAAACTGCTTTTGACGTCAAGAACAACGAAGAACCCCTTTCAGAAACCGCCTATGGGCGGAAAGGAGCAGGACGGATGAAGGATGATGAACTCCGGCGTGTGATGGAGCGCCATGGTACGGCGCTTTACCGGCTGTGCCGCACTATGCTGGGCCGGGATATGGATGCGGAGGATGCCATGGCGGAGACGCTGATTCGATATTATCAAAAAGCTCCGCAGTTTTCCACACCAAGCCAGGAAAAGGCGTGGCTGTTCACGGTGGCGGCGAATCTCTGCCGGGATATGCTCCGAAAGCGAAAACGGCTGGTGAGTCTGGAGGCGCTGGAACTGCCGGAGACGGTGACGGAGACCGGGGATCGGGAGATTCTGGAGGCCTTGGCCAGACTGCCGGAACGCTATCGGACGGTGATCCATCTCACCTATGTGGAGGGATATAAGTCCCATGAGATTGCGTCCATGCTGGGAATCAGCTCTCAGGCGGTACGAAAACGGCTGCAGAAGGGACGAAACCTGCTGAAACTGGAATACGAGAAGGAGTGAGATTTATGACACCTCAGGAATTGAAGCATGCTGTGGAGCAGATGGATTTGAGCCAAGACATGCAGGAACGGATTTTATACCGAAGCTTGACCGCTGGGAAGGAGGCTCCGATGAGAAAGAAAAAAAGGTGGAAACGGGCGGCCGTTGCGGCGGTGGCTGCGGTGATGGTGCTGACGGTTACCGCGGTGGCGGCCAGCCGCAGCCAGGTGTTTGTGCACTGGTCGGAGGAGGGATATGCCTATGCCAGTCTGCCGGAGGCACAAAAGGCCTTGGAAGCGGTGGGCGGGACCTTGACACTGCCGGAAACGCTTTCGGAGTATACCTTCCAGGGGGCCTACACCAACTATGAAATGATGGCGGAGACGGAGGACGGAAGGACGTTCTCCCTGGTCAATCAGTCGGAACGAAAGGGTCTTTCTGTGGACTATAGGAGCCCGAGCGGACAGGTGACGCTGACGGCAGAGCCTGCGGCAGTGTGGGAGGATGCCGATCAAGCCGATCAAACGGAAGCGGTGGAACAGGGCCTCCCGGTGGCGACGGAAATAACGACTATAACAGGAGACCTGGTTGTGGAAGAGCAGACAGAGCCGGAGGCCACACTGTATACCCTGCCCTATGTATACCGGGAGACGCCTACGGTGGTTGCGATTGAGGAAGGTATGTCGACGTCAGAGGAAGAATCCTCGGTAGAAGACATAGAAGGGGAGATGATGAAAACGCTGCAGTGGACTGTGGACGGTGTGACATATACCCTCAGTCAGACGGCAGGAGACCTTACAGAGCAGGAACTGGCGGCTATGGCGGAATCCCTTATGGAAGGGAAATAAAAGGAAAATAAGACGAGGCTGGGGCGGAGATGTATATCTCCGTCCTAGCTTTCATGGCCCCAATTTGTTTTTCATGCCCTAAAAAATTTTTTTAAAAACCCCTTTACAAACCGAAAAATGCATGCTATAATTTAAACTGTAATCGATAATGATTATCATTCTTGTTAAGGAGACAACTTGTGAAACAACGATTCAGCAAAAAGCGGGAAGCCATTTATTCCTGCCTCCGTTCCACCGATACGCACCCCACAGCGGACTGGATCTATCATCAGCTTCGTCCCAGCTTTCCGGATCTGAGCCTTGCTACGGTATACCGGAATCTGACGCAGCTTAAGGATGCCGGGGTCATCCGCTCAGTGGGTGTGGTTGCAGGCCAGGAACGGTTCGACGCAGACACGCACCCTCACACCCATTTTATTTGCACCAATTGTGACGCTGTCCTGGATCTGATGGACGTACACCTTCCTGCGGAACTGGTATCCCAGGCGGAGAAGGATTCCGGATGCAGCATCACCGACACATCTCTGCGGTTTACAGGGCTATGCCCCCGTTGCCGCCACACGATTTCATAAATCACGGGGTTTCCCGCTTGATAACAATTCAACAATTATTTTTGGAGGTAAATTGATTATGGCAAAGTATGTATGCACTGTTTGTGGTTATGTTTACGAAGGCGATACCCTTCCCGCTGATTTCAAGTGTCCGCTCTGCGGCGTTGGCGCCGACAAGTTCAAGAAGATGGACGAGGGCGATTCCTATGCCGCTGAGCATGTGGTGGGCGTAGCTGCCGATGCTCCCGAGGACATCAAGGCTGACCTGCGTTCCAACTTTGAGGGCGAGTGCTCTGAGGTTGGTATGTATCTGGCTATGGCTCGTGTGGCTCATCGTGAGGGCTATCCTGAGATCGGCCTGTACTGGGAGAAGGCTGCCTACGAAGAGGCGGAGCATGCTGCGAAGTTTGCTGAGCTGCTGGGCGAAGTGGTCACCGATTCCACCAAGAAGAACCTGGCCATGCGTGTAGAGGCTGAGATGGGCGCCACTGCCGGCAAGACCGATCTGGCTACCCGCGCCAAGAAGCTGGGCCTGGATGCCATCCACGACACCGTCCACGAGATGGCTCGCGACGAGGCTCGCCATGGCAGAGCTCTGGCTGGTCTGCTGAAGCGTTACTTCGGTTAATAAGAATAGATCAGGACCCCTGCGGAATCGTAGATTCCGCAGGGGTCCTGTGCATTTTCTGTCCGGGCTCCCAGTCATCCCATCCTCTTTCGGTTTTTAGCGAATTTTGTTAAAAGCCCAGGTATGGCTCTGAGGTTCTATTTCTTCCACATCCACCGTGCGCAGGAACCAGCGCAGCCCATAGAGCACTCCCACGCTGATGACGGAAAGCAGAATATCCACAGCGGAATTGTCGCCAATAATCATATGGCGACCGATCAGGAATACCAATACCTCAATGACATTTTCTCCGTTGGGCTTCAGCAACATTTTGACAAACTCAATGCCCACCAACACGTTAAACATGTTCTCCAAAAACGTTAAAAATTGTCCTGTACCCACGATCCAGTGGTAAATTCCTGTAAACCCTAAAAAATAGCCTACCAGGGCATCCACAATTCCGATCAGCACCAGTACGGCCACCAGCAACTCCAGCAGCTCGCAGATCCGCTGAATCCATTTTCGAATCGTTTCTCGCATGGGTTTTCCTCCAAACATTGATGCTGCCCTCATTATAATGGGAACGCCGGTTCTCTGTCAACCGCAGGTTTACGGAGTCCTTTCGGGAGATAACGGCGCAAAAAACGACACTGCAGAGGAATGTGCTCTGCAGTGTCATTGCTTGTTTTATCCACCCAAATAGGCCTTCTGCACCCGCTCGTCTGTAAGCAGCTCCTTGGCGCTGCCGCTCATGGAGATGGTGCCGGTTTCCAATACATAGGCCCGGTCCGCAATGGACAGTGCCATCTGTGCGTTCTGCTCCACCAACAGGATCGTGGTGCCCGCTTTGTGGAGTTCCTTGATGATATCAAAGATCTGCTCCACCAGGATGGGGGCCAGGCCCATGGAGGGTTCGTCCAGCATCAGGAGCTTGGGCTTGGACATCAGTGCCCGGCCCATGGCCAGCATCTGCTGCTCGCCGCCGGACAGGGTTCCGGCGGTCTGCTTATACCGCTCCTTCAGCCTGGGGAAACGGCTGTATACCTCCTCAATGGAGGTACTGATTTCCCCGGCGCTTCTGGTGTATCCACCCATTTCCAGGTTCTCCTGCACTGTCATCTGCAGAAATACCCGACGGCCTTCGGGGCAAAGGGCCATGCCGTGGGACACGATCTTGTGGGCAGGAACACCCACGATATTCTTGTCTTCAAACATGACACTGCCGGACCGGGGCTTCAGCAGACCGGAGACGGTGTTCAAGGTGGTGGATTTTCCTGCGCCGTTGGCGCCGATCAGGGTTACGATTTCCCCTTCATGGACCTCAAAGGAGATCCCTTTGATGGCATGGATGCTGCCATAATATACATGGAGATCCTCAACTTTCAGCATACTCACAGGATCATCCCTCCTTCTGCTTGCCCAGATAGGCCTCGATCACCTGGGGATTGCTCTGGATTTCCGACGGTGTACCCTTGGCAATGATTTTACCGTAGTTTAAAACGGCGATACCCTCGCAGATACCCATGACCAGGTTCATGTCGTGCTCAATGAGCATGATTGCAATTTGGAACGTATCCCGGATCTTCCGGATATTTTCCATCAGCTCGGAAGTCTCCGATGGATTCATACCTGCCGCAGGTTCGTCCAGCAGCAAGAGGCTGGGATTGGTGGCAAGAGCCCGGACGATCTCCAACCGACGCTGAGCGCCATAGGGCAGGCTGCCTGCCTTGTGGTTCGCAAGATCCTGCATATCGAAAATGCTCAGCAGTTCCAGTGCACGATCATGGGCCACCCGCTCGGCCTTCCAGTGCCGGGGAAGCCGGAGAATGCCGGAGAACATGCCGGCCTTCATCTGGTTGTGCAGCCCAATCTTTACGTTGTCCTCCACCGACAGGTTGGAGAACAGGCGGATGTTCTGGAAGGTTCGGGCGATTCCAGCTTTATTCACCTGTACGGTGGTCATATTGGAGGTTTCCCGTCCGTTCAGAAGAATGGTGCCCCGGGTGGGCTGATAAACCTTGGTCAGCAGGTTGAATACTGTGGTTTTTCCGGCGCCGTTGGGGCCGATCAGACCGGCAATCTCCGTGCGCCCGATGGTCAGGTTAAAATCGTCTACTGCCGTCAGACCGCCGAAATCAATGCCCAGGTGTTTTGCTTCCAGCACAGGAGTTTTATCCAGATCACGCTCCGGAATGATGCTGTCGCTGGGTACCGGAACCATTTTACTCATCTGTGCCGCCCCCTTCCATGGCCTGATTTGCATGTTTCCGGAACCGTCTCCAGAAGAATAGCCATTGGACGATCTTCGTTTTGATAAAGTTCCAGATGTTTTTGAGCGTGGGATTGTTGGTTACCAGCATGACCAGGATTAGCACAATGGCATAAATCAACATCCGGTAGTCGTTCATTGCGCGCAGAGCTTCCGGCAGAATGGTCAGAACCGTTGCTGCAATAATGCTGCCGCGGATATTGCCCATGCCGCCCAGCACCACAAACACCAAAATCAGGATTGAGGTGTTGAAATCAAACTTCTTGGGTACGATGGTGGAATAGTTCATGGCGTAAAGGGCGCCTGCCATACCGGCCAGGGCTGCCGAGGTCACAAAGGCCATGAGCTTATATTTTGTAATATTGATGCCTACAGATTCCGCCGCAATGCGGTTGTCCCGGATGGCCATAATGGCCCGGCCGGAGCGGCTGCGAATCAAATTCAGAGTCACCGTCAGCACAATCAGCACCAGAATGAAACCAGCAATAAAGCTGCTAAGCTTTTCAATGCCCACGGCGCCCATGGGACCGTTGATCAAAACCGTTCCGCCTTCCATGCCCAGGGAGGCGGTATCCTTCATGCTGAAATGAAGGCCGGAACTGTCTACACCCACATAGAGGTTGTTTAGAATATTTTTGATGATCTCGCCAAAGGCCAGCGTTACAATGGCCAGATAGTCGCCCTGAAGCCGCAGAACAGGCACGCCGACAATGACACCGGCTACTGCCGCCATCAGACCGCCAATGATAATGGCCAGGATCAGACGCACCGGCCCAGAGGGGATGGCGGACTGAAGGCTCATGGCTACTACCACGCCGGAAAAAGCGCCTACACTCATAAAGCCCGCGTGACCCAGGCTCAACTCGCCCAGGATACCCACGGTCAGGTTCAGGCTCACGGCCATACAAATATAGACACAGATGGGGACCAGCTGTCCCGCCAAAGAGTTAGATACCTTCCCAGCTGCGGAAAAACCTTGCATGATGGCGAAGGCCACGATTACAATGGCATATGTAATCAAATTGCTGCGGGTGGTTTTACTGATTTTTTTCATATCCGCCACCTCAGACTTTCTCGCTGATCTTTTTGCCCAGCAGGCCTGTAGGCTTGATGAGCAGCACAACGATCAGCACCGCAAACACCACCGCATCACTGAGCTGGGTGGAGATATAGGCCTTGCTAAAGATCTCGATGACGCCCAGCAGCACACCGCCCAGCATAGCGCCGGGGATGGAGCCAATTCCACCCAAGACAGCGGCGGTAAAGGCCTTAATACCGGGCATAGAGCCTGTGGTGGGCATCAGGGTGGGATAAGCAGAGCACAGCAGTACGCCGGCAATGGCGGCCAGACCAGAGCCAATGGCAAAGGTCACGGAAATGGTGCTGTTTACATTGATGCCCATCAGTTGTGCCGCACCCTTGTCTTCGGAGACTGCACGCATGGCCTTTCCCATTTTTGTCTTGCTGGTGAACAGGGTCAGGGCAATCATAATGACGATACAAGCCAGCACGGTTACAATGGTGACGGCGCTGATGGTCAGTTCTCCGCCGAACAGCTTCAGTGCTGGAAGATCCACCACAGAGGTAAATACCTTGGGGTCGGACTTCCAGATCAGCAGTGCCGCATTCTGGAGAAAATAGCTAACACCAATGGCGGTAATCAAAACCGCCAGAGATGGAGCAGAACGGAGCGGCTTGTAAGCCAGTCGTTCAATCACCATACCCAGTATGGTACATACGATCATAGCCATCAGTACGCCTACCAGCGGAGGCAGATTCAGATAGCTCATGGCGCAGAAGCAGATATAAGCGCCCACCATGATCACGTCGCCATGGGCGAAGTTCAGCATTTTGGCGATGCCGTATACCATGGTATAGCCCAGTGCAATAATGGCATAAACACTTCCCAGACTAATTCCGTTAATGAAATTGAGAAGCAGGCTCATACCCCGCACCTCCTTTTTAACGTTTTTTTCAATGCTTCCTCAAAATCGGCAAACGGGAGTTGCCATAACTGGCAACCCCCGTAGATTTTGGGGCAGGATTACATGCCGACGTATGCGCCGTTCTGGATTACCATGCCCTTAGGAGCCTTATCGACTTCGCCGGTGGCAGCCCAAGTCATGCCGGTTCCCGTCAGACCATCGAAGGTGAAATCGCTGGACGTGAAGGTTTCGATCATCTTGTCGCAGATGTCGGAAGCGGACATATCCGCAGTCACA
>CBCTLT010000018.1:0-10109 GCA_965147785.1 uncultured Oscillospiraceae bacterium | reverse complement strand
GCCACAGTTGCATTTTACAAAGAACTGATGTATGATATGCCGTGCATTTACTTGTATTTTACCGACAATTCAACAAAAAACGACCCCTGATCGTCAGGAAAGGAGTTCCCTATGTCCAAGCACAACACACTGCTGCCGGAAAAACCGGATCCAGCAGAGGAAAAAGAGGCGACAGTGCCGCTTGTCTCCGACGAAGTCGGAGACGCTTCCGCAGCGGAAGCAGACCCGGTCACAGAGAGTCCGGCGTCAGAGTCCACAGCAGCCGAAGCAGCGGAAACACAGACGGATGAGAAGCAGACCAAGAAAAGCGTCATGCCGCTCACCGGTCCCGTCCTACGCAGAACCCTGTGGCGGGAATGGCGTGGAAGTCTGCTGACTTTCTGCTTTGCCAGCATCTACACGGAAATGTGTCTGCATTTCTGCATCTACAAAAGTATTGACAGCCGGATCCTCTATCCGATTCTGTTTGCCGCCATTGCCGGCTGCGTGTTCTCGCTGATCTCTTCCTCCCTTCCCAAAATCCCAGGAAGGATCATGGCCGTCCTGCTGGTGGCAGCCCAGGTGCTATTTGCCGAGGTTCAGCTGGTCTATCACGCCATTTTCGGCAACTTCATGCCCATCAGCCTAGTCCAGATGGGGGAAGGCGTCGTCACCAATTTTGGCCGCCAGATCCTCTACGGCATCAGCCAAAACATCATTTCCATTTTGCTGCTGTTGGTTCCTCTGGTGGTCATGATTCTGACCCTGGTGTTCCGCAAAGCGCCCCGTTATCGGCTCCGCTGGCGGCAGAATCTTGCCACCCTGGGCTTTTTGAGTGTTATGTTCTGCCTTGCCTTTACGATTATGTACAGTGGAAGGGGAGAGACTTTCTCGGTTTATGAGATCTTCACCAATGTGAACACCTCCACCGACACCAGCTACAAAAACATCGGCATGCTGGCCACCACGGAACAAGAGCTGCGGTACATGATTCTGGGCGTAGGCGAGGCCGAAACCGACCTCAACGATGTCTCTCTTGGAACTACCGTCTCTCCCCAGTCTTACTCCGACCGGGAATACAATGTAATGGAGGACCTGGACTTTGAGGCATTGGCCGCCACCACAGAGGATGAGACGCTCACAAGCCTGGACGAATACTTCTCCACTGCGGTTCCCACTCGGAAAAATGACTATACAGGGCTGTTGGAGGATTACAACCTCATTACTATCTGCGCAGAATCCTTCTGCCCCTATTTCATCAGTGAGGAATTGACCCCCACGCTCTACGAAATGACCCACACCGGCATTATTTTTGAAAACTACTACGGTACCTTCCAGTCCGTCACCACCAACGGAGAGTATACCATGTGTATGGGCCTCTATCCGGACATGTCCCGGACCAAGACCTCCTCCAGCTTTGATGTGGCAGCCAGTAACTACCTGCCCTTCTGTCTGGGCAATGCCCTCAAAGGAGAAGGCTATCAGACCTGGGCCTATCACAACTACATCGGCGATTTCTATAACCGCAACATCACCCACGCCAACATGGGCTATACCTTTAAGGCCGTGGACTCCGGCCTGAATATTCAGGTGGATTGGCCCTCCTCCGATTTAGAGATGATGGAGGCCTCCGTGGACGATTACATCGAGAGCGACGGGCCTTTCCATGCCTATTACATGACCTTCAGCGGCCACTATCAGTATACCTGGGACAACGCCATGAGCGCCAAAAACCGGGACAAGGTGGAGGATCTGCCCTATTCCGATGCGGTCAAAGCCTACATCGCCTGCAACCTAGAACTGGAATACGCCCTGGAATATCTGGTGAATCGGCTGGAGGAAGCCGGCATTGCCGACAAGACCTGCATCGTACTTACCAACGACCACTATCCCTACGGTCTCACCGAGGA
The DNA here is from genome assembly GCA_965147785.1 of uncultured Oscillospiraceae bacterium. Classification (GTDB taxonomy): domain Bacteria; phylum Bacillota; class Clostridia; order Oscillospirales; family Oscillospiraceae; genus HGM13006. Next base: position 8,220 of record CBCTLT010000018.1, on the reverse strand, counting down.
GGAGTACAATGAGTTGGCAGGAGAAGAGCTGGATACCACCTACGAAAAGTACCGCAACTCCTTCATCTGCTATGTGCCCGGCCTCCGGGAGAACATCACCGTAGATGAGTATTGCTCCACGGCAGATATTCTTCCCACCCTGCTGAATCTGTTCGGTGTGGATTACGATTCCAGACTGCTCACCGGCACCGATGTGTTCTCCAATGGCATCCATATGGCCGTGCTGTCTGACCAGTCCTTCATCACCGAAGACTTCCGCTTCGATGCTTCTACGGAAACCCTGACCATTACAAACGAAAATGTATCCGTCAGCGACAGCACCCTGGATATGTATCGACTGTATGTGGACAATAAATTTAAAATCTCCACAGACATCCTAAACAGCAATTACTATGCCCATGTGTTCGACCAAGACACCCAGGCCCAAACCCTGGAGGATACCGTGGTGTTTAGTGACATCACCAACATCTTTAACCAGGCCAGCGTTCTGTATATGTACCGGAACGGTTATGTGGATCCGGAGAGTGAGGACACCTTCGGTGGCAAAGCTGTAGCAGAGCTGGGCGAATTTGTGGACGTGCTCTATCGGATCGCTCAGCGGCCGGATACTTCCAACGCTGCATTGCCGGAAGGCTACGAAGACGAGGATTTCAACGGCTCCGTCTACCCCTACTATGACGCGGTCTGCTGGGCCTATGAGAACGGTCTGATCCAGCAGGAGGATCGGCATACGGACTACGACGACAGTGTTGACTATCGCACCGCTGCACTGCTGATTTATCGCTACGCCCAGCTGGCCGGCGTGGACACCTCCGTGGATGAGCTGGCGCTCCAGCAGTACATTGAGGAGAACCCCAGACTTACCGAGGAAACCGTCCGGGCCATGGTCTGGTGCGACCAGGAGAACATCACCACCAAGGACAGCGAGCTGAGCGAATTGTTCGCCAACTACACCACCCGGCTGAGCCGCTATCAGATGACCTCCTTCCTGTTCTACCTCTGCACCTATGAGCTGAATCTGGACGAACAGTAAAATCTATTGGCCCCATCTGCAATCTTTTGCAGATGGGGCCAATTGTTTCAAAAACACGCAGTCCGCTAACTTCGGACTGCGTGTTTCTTGTTATGCGATGGCTTCAATCATAAACGTCACCGGGCGAAGGCCGTCGGTGCAGCAGGTAAAGTGGGGCTTGAGACTTTTCACATCGTCGCCCGGGGCAAAGCCCGCCCGGTCACAGACCAGCAGGCAATCCTTCCAGATGTCCGCCCATGCCCAGTCGCAGAAGCCCTCTGGTTTACAGTTTTCAAAAGGATTTAGCGTCACCTCAAACACCATACCCTCCCGAAAAAAGTTACAGGGCTCCACAGCACCCTCCGGCGCTCCGGGCCGAACCTGATTGTATTTTTCCGCCAGGTCGGTATAGCAGGCCACCTTCACCACGGTGATCCGCACCGTATGGCCCACAAAGGTCTGATTTCCCACGGTTTCACGCTCCTTTACGCATTCACCTGGATTCCCAGGCCCTCAAACTGCATATTGAAATACCGGGCATAAATTCCATTTACAGCCATAAGCTCATGGTGATTTCCCTGCTCCACCACGCCGCCTTCGTCAATAACGATGATCTTCTCTGCTCCGCGAATGGTGCTAAGCCGATGGGCGATGACCACGGTGGTGCGGCCTTGACTCAGCCGATCCAAAGCCTCCTGGATGTGCTTCTCTGATTCGTTGTCCAAGGCGGAGGTGGCTTCGTCCAGAATGAGAATGGGGGGATTTTTCAAAAATACCCGGGCAATGGCGATTCGTTGCTTCTGTCCCCCAGAAAGCCGGGTACCCCGCTCGCCCACATAGGTGTCGTAGCCGTCCTCCAGGCCCATGATAAAGTCGTGGATGTTGGCGCTTTTCGCAGCGGCTTCGATCTCTTCCTGGGTGGCAGTTTTTTTGCCGTAGGCAATATTTTCCCGGATGGTGCCCGCAAAGATATACACATCCTGCTGCACAATGCCGATGGCTTCCCGCAGAGACCGGAGCTTCAGATCCCGAACATCCTGCCCGTCCACTAGGATACTGCCAGCGTCCACATCGTAGAATCGGGGCAGCAGGGAGCAGATGGTGGTCTTTCCACCGCCGGAGGGTCCCACCAGCGCGCAGGTGCTACCGGCCGGAATTCGAATGTTCAAATGGGAAAGCACCTGCTCCTTTTCGTCGTAGGAGAAGGACACTTCCCGGTATTCCACGTCGCCCTTTACGACGCCCAGTTCCTTGGCGTCGGGCTTTTCCCGAATCTCCGGCTCCAGCTCCATGATCTGATGAAACCGCTTAAATCCGGCGTAACCCTTTTGCAGCATTTCCGTAAAATCCATGAGCTGGGTAATGGGACTGATAAAAATGGAGATGTACAGGGCATAGATGGCCAGATCCTCCACCGCCAGGGAGCCCTTAGCGATAAAAAAGCCCCCGGATACCACGATCACCACATAGAGCATCCCCTGGAGGAAATTGCTGCCCCCATGGAACACGCCCATTGCCATATAGCTCTTCTCTTTGGAAGCCCGATACCGGCCGTTGGCCTTGTGGAAGTTTTGTTTTTCTCCGTCCTCCGTGGCGAAGGTTTTCACCACGCGAATGCCCGCCAGGGAATTTTGGACCCCGGCATTGACTTCGGCGATGCGCTCCCGATTGTCCGTAAAAATCTTCTGCATTTTGGTCTGACGCACAATGGTAAATACCACCAGTACCAATGTCACCGCCAGCAGGCACAAGGTCATGGGCACGTTGATGAGCAACAGCAGCACAAAGCTGCCGATGATCTTCAGGGAACAAAGCAGCAGATTTTCCGGACCATGGTGGGCCAGTTCCGAAATGTCGAACAAATCAGAGACCAACCGGCTCATCATTTCTCCGGTGTTGTTTCGGTCGTAATAGGAATAGCTCAGGGACATATATTTGTCAAACAGATCCTGCCGCATATCCGTCTCCATCCGGGTGCCCATAATGTGGCCGTAGGAGGTCACATAGAACTGGCACAGGGCCCGGAGGATATACCAGGCCAGCAGCGCCGGCAGCAGCCACCGGAGGGCCGACAGAATGGATGCCGCAGAACCGGAGAATAATCCCTCCGGCAGCCACCGGAGGATCAGCGGGAAGCTCAGATCAATGACGCTGAGCAGTACCGCGCAGATGGTATCCATAATAAAGATGTTTTTATATGGTTTGTAGTAGGAGACAAACCGCTGAAAAATGGACATGGGACTCAGTCCGCTCCTTTCCTTCTTTTTCGCTCGATTACGCCGGCCACGATAATCCCTGCCAGCACCACGCCGTGGACGATACAGATCGCCACAGTGGCACCGGTATGGAATCGGCTGTTTCCGCTGGCAGTCTGCCACAAAAACTGGATCAGGCTCCACAGCACCAGGCCGCCCAGCCACAGCCACCACCAAAATCGTTTCGGCATTTCTTTTTCCTCATTTTCCTAAATTTCGCACTGCGTCAATGACGCCTTGGGCCGTCAGCGCAGAAACCTCCAGCGTCCGGGCCCCGTCCTGAATGGCGATCAGATCGTGAGCATCGGAATTGGAGAGGAATCCCCCAGTAAAATGGTATTTCTCCATCAGAGCCTGCCGATCACAGGCGATGGTGGTCTCATAGACCGAAAACCCCATCTCCGGGTCCACCAGACCCATCACGCCGATGAGAGAATAGCTGGCCCGGTCGATATGGGCCGGCACCGCCAGGCCCTCATATTGCTCCAAAAGTTCCTTCACCTCATAGATGCCGATGTCCGCACCAAAGGAGAGCAGCTGAGCCTCCTCCTCCAGAATCTCATCCTGGGCATCCATCACATACTGATGGCCGAAGGCCTTGGGCCGGTTTTTCCGTTGGGGCAGGCGGGCATACACATACTGCCGAAAGGCCTCCGCCTGTTCCAGGGACGGCAGCAGGCACAGTACATGGATATCCTCCTTGGTGGTCAGTTCCATGGCCGGAACCACCAGCACCCCGGCCTGCTGTCCCACCGCCATGGCGGCAGGAACATTTTTGGTGGTGTTATGATCCGCCACCGCAATCACCTGCAGCCCCGCCAAGGCCGCCATATGGACCAGATTGTTGGGCGTCATATCGTCGGCACCACAGGGAGAAAGGCAGGAGTGTATATGCAGATCGTAATAAACCTTCATCCAAGCAGCTCTTTGATGCGCCAGCAAAGCTGGTATTCATCCAGGTCGCTGCCCAGAAGGGTAACGCCCTGCTTCTCCGCCCGCTCCAACAGTTCCGCGTCGGGCTGGACCCCCTCGGAGAGCACCGTGCAGGCCGTATCACACAGCACCGCCACCGCCGCCACGTTCTGATTGGACATGATCGTAACCCAAACGGAATCCGCTGGGCAGCGGCCCATGACCCAGCTCAAAAGGTCTCCGCAGTAGGCCCCCTCAATCTCCCGATCCTCTTCCTCCATGTAAAATACGGTCAGCCCAAGCTTGTCGCTGAGTTCCTTGACGGTCATATTGACGCTCCTTTCTCTCAGGGCAGGGGCCTGCGGTAGGGCGGCGGAACGAACTCGTCGGACTCCTCCTCATGGCTCCGGCCCTCTCGCATGGCTCGGATGATATTGAAAATGCAGTCGCCCTCATCGGCAAAGCCTTCCGCCACATCCCGGGAAAAGGCCCGGCATGAGGGGGCACCGCAGTTTCCACAGTCAAATTTCGGCAGAGTCTTATAGAGGCGCTCTGCCGCCGCCTCAATTTGCAGGGCCTGGGCAATGGTATCGGCGATCTCCGTATTGATCTCCTCCAGCTCAAAGTCCCAGGATACCCGTTCTTCCAACTCCTCAGGCATATGCAGACGCTGGGTCTCAAGACCGTCGGTCAGGCGACGCATATGCAGCTTGGCGGTAAAGGGATTCTCCACCGTCAAGCAGCCGCCAAAGCAGCCCTGGGTACAGATGGACGGTTCCACCAGCTCCGCCTCGCTGAGCTTTTCATCCTCGATCTCGCTCAGAATCCGGAGCACGTTCTCCGTACCATCCACCGCCAAAGCCTCCCGCTCCGGGAACATATCGCTCATACCGCCGCTGCGGCCCCAGCTGAGGCCCAGTTTGCCCGCACGTACATAGTCCTTCGGTTCCGTGACCTCCTTCATGGGGCTCAGCAGCCGCACATAGATGTCGTTCATGGGCAGCGCATAATCCACCACCGGCTTTTCCAGTCCGATGGGCCGGTACACCCGGGTATTCTTCGCCGGGCAGGGGGAGATCAGTCCGATGCCGATTTCCTCAGGCTTGAGTCCTGTTTTTTCCACAGCCTCTTTCCGAGCAGCCACTGCCGTCAGTTCAAAGGAACACAGACTGTCCACCACATTGGGAATCAGCTCCTGATACTCCATAGCGATGAGCCGGACCACTGCAGGGCATTCCGAACTGATCCTGGTCATCTCCTCGGAAAAAACCTTTGTGCCGTCCTTTTTCCAGAGGTCTGACAGCATCTCGGCTCCTACGGCATCCGGATATACATCGTCAAATCCCAGCCGGATCAGGCCTTCGTTGACAATATTCATATCATACAGGTTCTTAAACTGACCATAAAAAATAGTATCGGGAATGGCAATGTTGTATTTAAATTCCTTCAACTTCTCCAAGCTGTCGGAGCGCACGGAAAAGGCATGGTGGGGGCAGACGCTGACACACCGACCACAGTCGATACACCGGTCGTCATAGATTACGGCCTTGCTACGGGTCACCCGAATGGCCTCCGTGGGGCAGGCCTTCACGCAAACCGTACAGCCTGTGCAGCGGTCCTTGTTAAAGATCACCGAATGCTTCACTTTTCCTCACCGCCAATATAAATGACCATGGTTACCGTAGTGCCCACCCCCAACTCCGTCTCGATCTTCATCTCGTCGGAGTTGCGCTTCATATTGGGCAGGCCCATACCGGCGCCAAAACCCATATCCCGCACACTGGAAGAGGCGGTGGACCAGCCTTCCTCCATGGCCTTGTCGATATCCGGAATACCGGGTCCCCGGTCCTCCAGCCGAATGACGATCTTTTCCTCATCAACGTCCAGATAGGCCTGGCCGCCATCGGCGTGAATGACCATGTTGATCTCACCCTCGTACATGCAAACCACTGCCCGCCGGACAACGGCCGGCGGAAGCTTCAACTTCTTCAGCACCCGTTTGACCGCCGTAGACGCCTCCCCGGCTGCCGAAAAATTATCTCCGTCAATTTCATATGTAAGCTTCACTGTCTCCATTGCTGCTCCTCCTTAGCGTATACCCAGCCCGGCTTCATAGAGCCTTCCGCATGCTGTGAACATCCGACATCGGGTGCGCATGACCACCATATCTCTCTGGCGTGCCATCTCCACAACCTCCTCCGGCAGACATTTGCCCCGGACGAAGATCACCAGGCCAATGTCCATCATGTCCGCCGTGCGGATCACCTGCTGGTTGGTGAGTCCCGTCAAAAGACAGTGTATCTCATCGGGACATGCCAACACATCGCTCATCATATCGCAGGCAAATACCTTCTCCACGTCCTCCTGAAGCCGGCTTTCGCCGCACAGGACTTGGGCTTCCAACAGATCCCGCAAAATCGCAATTTCCATGGTGCAATCCTCCCTGACCGGCGTCAGCCTCCCTTCCAAGCTGCTGCCGGCGGTTCATCCAAACTTAATTTACATTATATCACTAAATTGCTCGCCGTTTCAACTGCATCTTTGGGTATTTCCCCAGTGCTCCCCGCATTGACAACGGAGTATTGCTTTATTATAATAAAGGGCAGTGCTCCTCTCGCGCACAATTGTTTTTCTGGGGCACAATATTTCTTTCATTTAGGAGTGACCTATCTATGGCAGCTTATGATCGAATCTACAATTTCTCCGCCGGTCCCAGTATGCTTCCCCTTTCCGCTCTGGAGCGAGCCTCCCGGGAGATGATGAACTACGGTGGCAGCGGCATGTCAGTCATGGAGATGAGTCACCGCTCCAAGGCGTTTCAAAAGATCTTTGACGATACCCAGGCAAAGCTTCGCCGCCTGATGAATATTCCCGAGGGCTACAAAATTCTGTTCCTCCAGGGCGGTGCCTCCAGCCAGTTTTCCATGGTTCCCCTGAACCTGATTGGGAAAACCGGCAAGGCCGATTATGCCGTCACCGGCAACTTTGCCTCCATCGCCTATAAGGAGGCAAAAAAATACGGCGAGATCCGGCTGGCCGCCTCCTCAGAGGATCAGGACTTTACTTACATCCCCACCCAGGATCAGCTTCAGATCTCCCCCGACGCCTCCTATTTTTATTACTGCGCCAATAACACCATCTACGGAACGGAGTGGCAGTATGTACCCGAAACCGGAGACATTCCGCTGGTGTGCGACATGTCCTCCGACATTCTCTCCCGGCAGGTGGATGTGAGCAAATACGGCATCATTTTTGCCGGCGCCCAGAAAAATATGGCCCCTGCTGGTTTGACGGTCGTCATTATCAAGGAGGAACTGGCTGGAAACGAACTGCCCTATACCCCGCTGATGATGAACTACAAAACCATGATCGAGAAGGACTCCATGTACAACACCCCGCCCTGCTGGTGCATCTATATGCTGGGCCTGGTGCTGGATTGGCTGGAGGAGCAGGGCGGCATTGCCGGCATGGAAAAGATCAAGCATCAGAAGGCACAGCTGCTCTACGATGTGATCGACAATTCCAAGTTGTTCACTGCTGCCGCACAGCCGGGGTCCCGTTCCGACATGAACGTCACCTTCCGCACCGGGAACGCCGACCTGGACGCCAAATTTGTGGCAGAATCCACCGCCGCCGGTTTCTCCAACCTGAAGGGGCACCGGAAGGTAGGCGGTATGCGCGCCTCCATCTACAACGCCATGCCTATGGAGGGCGTGGAAAAGCTCTGTGACTTTATCCGCACCTTTGACAAGAACAACTGAAGAAAGAAGGAAGGACATATGTATACCATTCAAACTCTGAACAAGATTTCTCCCCTGGGGCTCAATCAGCTGGACCCCAAAGAGTTTAATGTCACCAACGAGAGCGACAATCCCGACGGCATTCTGGTCCGTTCCGCTGATCTCCATGAAATGAACTTTGGCTCCAATCTCCGGGCCATTGCCCGGGCAGGTGCCGGAACCAACAATATTCCGCTGGATAAGTGCGCCGAAGCTGGAATCTTTGTGTTTAATACTCCCGGCGCCAATGCCAACGCTGTCA
>CBCTLT010000017.1:0-10365 GCA_965147785.1 uncultured Oscillospiraceae bacterium | reverse complement strand
CCGCCTGTTCATTGGCAATAACCGATTCGCACAGATCTGCATCGTGGAGTCCGGCAGTAGCGCCGATGAGCAGCTTTGCACCCCGGCGATGGCAGTCCTGGGTCACTGCAGTGGTGACCTCTTCATTGGGCCAGCGATGGGCCCGGGTGGAGGTGAAGCCTGTGGGATGCTGGGGATCCTGTACGCCATTGCGGATAGAGAGAATATCGCAGTGGCCCTCCAGCAGACGGGCCAGTTCCACCGTATCGGCAATGGTGGCGCCACCCGGCTCCGTGCCGGAAATAAGAACCTCCAGTGGGAAGTCTTTGCCCAGAGTCTGCTTCATGGCATCCAGGAACTCAATCAGGAATCGGCAGCGGTTTTCTACACTGTCCACGCCGTATTCATCATGACGGTGATTGGTCAGAGGACTCCAGAACTGGGCCCCGGGACCGCCCCGATAGGCATTGTGGAAGGAGAACATCTGGAAGCCCAAAGCCTTGAGCTCCTTGGCGCTCTGCACCGCCGTGTCGATGTATTCATGCATCTGGGCCTTGGTAAAGGTGTCCGCAATGGAGGGGCCAGGATTCAGGATCTGGATGGGCGACTTCTTTACCGCAGGCACGGTTTCTTCAAAGGGGCCGCCAAACATATCGGGCATTCCCCCGGGACCGCCAGGACCACCCTTGCCGGGACCGCCAGGACCACCCTTGCCGGGACCGCCGGGACCTCCCGGACCACCGGGACCACCGGGGCCATCCTTCTTTTCCCCCTCTGCCATCATCATGGCCTGAGGGCCCATGCCCTGTTCCTCGGTACGGGTAAACGTGGCGTTGGGTCCGGTGATGGGAATGGAGCCATAATAGCGAATGGCGTCGATCATTTGACACAGATAGTTGTGGGTGGAGGTCCGGTCAATATCCATAATGGAAAAATGGGCCGGCGTAAAGTCAATGGATGCCTTGTCCGGAGAACCGTGTTCCAGATGGTTGATGTACACACCAGCAGCACCATTTTTGGCCCGATTGGCCATCATGGTGATCCACTTTTCAGTGGGGTATGGCTCGGTGCCCTGAATAAAATGAGGTGTGGCGGCCGTAGCCTCCATCCGGTTCTTGAACAGCACATTGCCGACCTGTACCGGGGACAGCAGATGAGAATAGCGAATGCTCACGTTCATTTCCTCCTTCCCGGAAATATTCCGGGTTCATAGTATAATGCTATTATACCGAAATGTTTCCCTGGATGCAATCATCCACTTGGGCACTGTGCTACAGGCTGTGTTGTTTTACTGGGTCCAGCCCCGTCCTTTAGGCCAAAGGATGACCAAGAAGAGGGCAATCTGCTCCTTGTAAAATACTTTGAATTCGTGATATAATGCCCCTAGAACGAACTTTTCAGGAAAGGAAGGATACCCATGCGTTTTCCCGAAGAAAAAATGGAGCGGTTTTATCCCGGCGTTTACACCCCCGAGGAACAGGCTGCCATCGACCGATTTTGCCGAGGAGAGACCGGCGCCATGTTTGGCGGAAAAGGCCCCGCAGTGCCTTCCACCGACCAATGGGTCATGCAGCTCTATGCCCGTTGTTGGGACCGCTGGAATCCTCTGTTTAATGATCCGGAATATGCGAAGAAATCTGTCTGGGGCAATCTGCCTGCCATGCCCGGCTATGTCTCTCTGGAAACCAGAAGCAACGTGCCTCCGGAACTGGGGTATCTGATCCGGCCTGACGGCACCAGCTTTGTGGGAGACGGCTACGATCATACCGACGAGTTTTTCGCCCCGGTATTTCCCGGGGATACCCTGACCGCCCGGGACTGCGGCTGGGAAGTGGAGGATGTAACCCCGAAAGAGGGCAGCGTCAAACGCCGTATGATCTTCATTTGCACCAGCGAGGTGACAAATCAGCACGGTGTCGTAGTCGCCCGGTGTATCCGCCGCTGGCCGGAAACACTGATGCGTTCCCTGGACCCGGAGATCAATGAAATTCTGGCCTCGGAAGTCCCCGGCGCACCGCCGAAAGAGGCGAAAGGCCCCAAGGACGGCGATAAGAAGGCACCGCCTCCCATGCCCGGCGGTGTAGGCGGAACGGCCCGGCATCCCTCTCATATCTACACCAAAATGGACTATGATAAAATGGTGGAAATCTGGAAAGGGGAGACGATCCGGGGCTCCAAGCCTCTTTACTGGGAGGATGTCAACATCGGCGACGAACCTGCCCCGGTGTGCTCACCACCCCAGGTGGGCTTTGAAATTGTCCGAACCATCGCAGCCTGGCAGATCATGAAGGATAACAACGGCCTGAAGGAAGTTCTCACAGGCGTTGGCGGCGATCCTCATTTCTACCGGTTTGATCCCAAAACAGGTCTCTACCAGAACGAGGCCGGACATCTGGGTCTGGGACAGATCGCCTATCTCTACAACTTCCACGCCAAATGTCTTGGGGCCCGGATTATCACCAACTGGTGCGGCGATCAGGGCTTTGTCACGTCCCTGGGCTGGCGGTTTGTCAATGACGCGCCAAAGGAAGAACAGTTCAACCATTTCCCGGCGGACTTCTACCGTCCTTCGGAACTGCTGAAAGTGCCCTATATGAAGGACCGCTTCTGCAACTCCCACGGCTATGGCGACGACGCCTACATCACCCGGGGTTATGTACACAACAAATATATTGGCCCGGACGGCGGACATTATGTGGACCTGATCTGCTGGTGTGAGGACTTTGACGGCAATATCGCCCAGGAGATTCCCGCCACCGTGAAGCTGCCCTCCCGGGAAGATCCTTCCTGATTTCTGAAGAAAAATGGGCCATTGGCCCCACTGGAGTACCCATGAAACACACCTTATACCACCGTATACACGACTATGTCACCCAGCATCCCAGCCTTCGGCAGGCCGTGGTCCTGTCCACCAAACTTTTACCCGGGATTGTCTACGCCGCTTATCCTTTGATGCTGCTCTGGCTGCTGGTATTTCAGCGTCAGGAGCTGCTGCGGGCAATCCTGGTTCCGGCCATCGGATTCTTGGCAACTACCTGGCTGCGGGCCTGGATCAATGCTCCGCGGCCCTATGAGCAGCTGGATATTCCCCCTATATCAAAAAAAGATACCGTTGGAAAATCCTTTCCCTCCCGGCACGCTGCCTGTGCCGCCGTCATTGCAGTCACAGCACTCCACGCATTGCTACCTTTGGGCATTGCGCTTTCCATTGTGGCGCTGCTGATTGCCCTAAGCCGGGTTCTGGCAGGCGTACATTTTCTGAAAGATGTACTCTGCGGTCTATTACTGGGCGGTGTCATCGGCTGGCTGGGCATGTATCTAATTCCTTAACCTGTTACCGCGGAGATCAGGCTTCTCTGATCTCCGCGGTACTTTTTCGGCTTTCTCTGTACAAACTCTCTGCAGCCTGATATAATGACAGGCAGAACATGAAAAGGAGTCCTTTCCGTTGGAAATTTATCTTGACAACGCCGCCACCACCAAACCCTGTCCGGAAGCTGTGGCAGCCATGACTGACGCTCTGACCGTAACCTGGGGAAATCCCTCTGCCGTCCATAGTATGGGTCTGCAGGCAGAACGGGCGGTCAAGACCGCCCGGCAGCAGGTAGCCGACGCCCTGGGCTGCGGGCCAGACCGGGTCTTTTTCAATTCCGGCGGCACGGAAGGAGACAATTTTGCGATCTTTTCGGTGGCTCAGCGCTATGGAAAGCGCGGGCGGCACATCATTACCACCGCTGTGGAACACCACGCGGTACTGCATCCCATGGCTGCCCTGGAGGAACAGGGCTTTTCCGTGACCTATCTAAAGCCTCAGGCCGACGGCAGTATTGCAAAACAGGATTTACTGAATGCACTGCAAAAGGACACCATTCTGGTTTCGATTATGATGGTCAACAACGAAACCGGTGCTGTCAATGATATTTCTGCCATGGCAAGACTGGTGCACCAAAAATCCCGAGCCGTCTTTCATACCGACGCCGTTCAGGGCTTTTTGAAGATCCCGTTCCGGGCCACGTCCCTGGGTGCGGATATCATCACCGTCAGCGCCCATAAAATTGGTGGCCCCAAGGGCTGCGGCGCCGTCTATCTGGATAAATCCCTTCATCTGCCTCCGCTGCTCTACGGCGGGGGCCAGGAGCGGAATATGCGCTCCGGCACGGAAAACACAGCCGGCATTATGGGTTTTGGCGCCGCCTGTCAGGCTCATCTGCCTCAGCTCCGGGAAAACCTGGGCAAGATGTCCGCCCTGCGGGATCGCTGTCTGGTCGAACTGAAAAAAACTGTTCCTGAGACACAGATCATCGGTACGCCAACCGCCCCCCATATCATCTGTTTGGCCATTGCGGGCGTCCGCAGTCAGGGTCTGATTGGCAGACTGGAAGAGCAAGGCATCTATGTGTCTGCCGGTTCTGCCTGTTCCAGAGGCCATCGCAGCCATGTTTTGGAGACCATGGATGTACCGCCGGAGCTGATTGACGGTTCCATCCGGGTAAGCTTGGGATATGAAACAACAGGAAGCGATATTGACCAGTTTGTGGCAGGGCTTCGTTCCGCCATAGATCACCTTAAGTGACGCCGTATCCCCTGCATTTCTTTGTCACATGAAAAAGTTCCGTGGAACGGGCCCAACGCACCGTTCCACGGAATTCTTTTCATTATTGATTGCCGTCAGATATGTCTTTTCTCTTACAGAATCATCGCTCTGGAATAGGCCTCCCGGTTGCAGACCTCCAGATTGCCAGCGCCGTTGCAGTCACCGATGGCATAGAACTCTGTGGTCAGTCCGGAATAGTCATAGGCCTCCTGGGTCCGGGGCGTCATACCGCCGCAGATCACCACGCTGTCGCCGGTGATGGTATGCTCTCCATCCTTGTCCACATAGGTGACGGTGTTGCCATCCACCCGAACGGTCTCCGCACCGGTGATGCCAGTCAGATTGTCATAGGCCTCCCAAGCGGGTGCTTCCCGAGCCTCTCCATTGGGTCCAGCCTTCACGAAAGCCATGGTAATATAGTGGAGACCGGAGGCGTTATGAGCCAGCCGCTTCTGTCTGGTCAGCACCGTGACATCGTGGCCCAGGCCGCACAGATACATGGCGGTTTCAGTACCCACTTCGCTGCCGCCCACAATAATGACCTTTTTGCCCAGCTCCGGCTCTCTGCCGCAGGTATCCAGGCAGGACATGTATTCCGGCTTCAGCTTGCCGTTTTCATCCTTCAGGCCCGGAATATCGGGGATGTTTACGGCGGCGCCAGTGGCAGCCAGCACCACGTCAAATCCACCTGCCACGATCATCTGCCGGGTGGGCGCCGTGTTCATGCACACCTGCACGCCGGACTTGCCTAACTCATAAACCAACCAGTTCTTGAAATTCTTAATAGGCCATTTGAAGGGGAAGTAGTCGCTGTGGAACAGCTGGCCGCCCAAGCGATCCGTCTTTTCGTACAGGGTCACGTCATGGCCCCGCTGTGCCGCATAAATAGCAGCCCGCATACCTGCCGGTCCGCCGCCGATCACGGCAACCTTTTTGGGCTCCGTGGTCTTCTCCACCAGGCGGTGGATCTTGTGGCCCAGGCCCTGCAGGGGATTCACCGAACAGACGGAAGTCCACGGTGCAGGCTCCGGCAGCATCACGCCATGACACTTATTGCACTTGAGGCAGGGAGTAATATCCTCGCCCCGGCCTTCATAGAGCTTCTTGCCGTATTCCGCGTCGGCCATAAATGCCCGTGCCAGACCGAACATGTCGCACTTGCCTTCCACCAGATAGCGCTCCATCTCGTCGGGCTCCTGGAAACCGCCGATGGGCTTCATCAGCATCTTGATGCCGGCCTTCTTTGCCTTGGCACAGAACTCCACCGCGGGATGATCCCCGGGCTTCATGCTGTAGCCGGTGGGATGAGAGCGGCATCCGTCATGCTCCCGAACTTCCAGTATATCCACTACGTCGTCAAAAAGCCGGCAGAACTCCATGGCGTCCGCTTCACAGTAGCCGCCGCCCATCTTGGCGTTGCCGCCATAGCCGTTGTTCTGCTCCCAGGCCAGTACAGCCTCGATGATAAACTTCTTGCCAAAGGCCTTCCGCATGGCCACGCACAACTCATGGAACAGCCGGGTACGGTTCTCCACGGTGCCGCCGTCGTACTGATCGTCCCGCACGCCGCCGGGATTCATCATCATGTCGCAGCGGAAGCTGACACCGTCGTAACCCAGGTTTTTATAGCGGCGGATCTTGGCGATAGTGGCGTCAATAGTCTCCTGCACCTTGTCCAGAGGCAGCTTTTCCGTGGGCTTGCCATGGGGGCCCATACCCCGGCCGCCGTAGAGGCTGTAACCGTCAGGGTAGACGATATTGGTGGTGAGGATGATCTTGGAGCCATAAAAATGGACCTCCTCACACATCTGGGAGACATAGTTATGTACAGCTGGGTCCGTCATATCGAAGGCCTGCATATGGGTCATATCCATGTCCATGGGACCCTGACGCTGCTGGGGATATTCTGCCCACTCCGCAAAATTCACAATGGCAGCACCGTTTTTCGCCAGATTGGCCGCAAAGGCACGATAGCCCTCCGCAGGATAGGTTTCGGGTCCCTGCAGGAAGTGGGGCGATGCGTTGGGGTAGGTCAGGCGATTCTTGATGATCTGACCGCCGATCATGATCGGGGACAAAAGCTTCTGATAGCGCAAAGTGTTTCCTCCTCCACTAAATATTTGCGATTCTAAGCATATGGTAGCACGTTCCCAAGCTGGTTGCAAGGTACAATTCTTTTCCCTAATATGCGTATTTTGTTATAGACTATGCCCTTCGTGGTATGGTTCTCTTCTGTGCTTGCAAGCATGGGAAGATTTCGATATAATGACCCCAAAGGGGGAATTTCCATGGCTGAATTGAAAGCGGCCTGTCGAGGCTGCCACGGAGGCTGTATGTATCTGCTCACAGTAGAGCAGGGGAAAGTGGTCAAAGTCCGTCCAGACCCAGACGGGCCTCTGAATCATGGCCGCGGCTGCATCAAGGGCATGAGTATTATCGAGCAGATGTATCATCCGGACCGTCTCACAACGCCCCTGCGGCGCATCGGCAGCAGAGGAAGCGGCCAATGGGAAAAAATCACCTGGGATCAGGCCTATGATGAAATCACACAGCGATTAAGCCGCATTAGGAAGGAATCCGGCCCGGAAAGCGTGGCGCTGATCTCCGGCACCGGACGACATCACTTGAGTCAGTTCTGGCGTTTCGGCAATGTCCTTGGCACACCCAATGCCACCTCCTCCGGAGCTCTGATCTGTCTGGGTCCTCGGAAAAATGCGGGGGACTTCACTGCCGGCGTGTTTGCCGGGGTGGATTACTACGGAGATACAAAGCCCGGAGGAATTCTGGTCTGGGGTGCCAATCCCGCCATTTCCGGTGCCGATGGGGAACTGCAATTTCACATCAAGGATGCGGTCAAGGCCGGTATCCCCCTGATTGTGGTGGACCCCAAGCCCAATGAGCTGACCAAAAAGGCCAAGCTCTGGCTCCGGCTGCGGCCCGGTACCGACGGCGCATTGGCCCTGGGCATTTTGAATCTGCTGATTTCCCAGGATCTTTATGACCACGACTTCGTCGACCACTATACCTACGGCTTCGGGGAACTGGCAAAACGCTGCCAAAAATTCGACCTGGAAACCGTCTCCCGCATTACCCGGGTCCCGGCGAAAACCATTCAGGAGGCCGCTCATCTGATTGCCACCATCAAGCCTCTTTCCCTGGAATGGGGCTGCGCCATTGAGCAGAGCACCAATGCCTTCCAGACATGCCGGGCCATCTTTATGATTCCGGCCCTTACCGGCAACTATGACGTTCCCGGCGGATTTGTGGAGAGTATGGAGATCGCTCCCACAGCGGACCTCCTGTTTGACCGACTCAGCCCGGACATGGTCAAAAAATGCATCTCCGGAGGCTATCCCCTGAACAATGGAGCCATGACCCCCAAACTCTTTGCCCATCCCCATCTGGTACTGGACGCCATGAAGACCGGCAAGCCCTATCCCATTCGAGCTCTGTTCTCCAATGCCAACAACACGCTGCTTTCCGTGGCGGACAGCCGTCACGCCTATGAATGTCTGAAATGCCTGGACTTCTTCGTCTATATGGACTTCTTCATGACCCCTACGGCAGAACTGGCAGATCTGGTACTGCCGGCAGCGCTGTGGCCCGAAGTGGACAGCGTGTTCTGTATGCCGGAGTTTGGCGACGTAGCGGCCCTGTGTATGCAAAAGGTGGCTCAGGTAGGGCAGTGCAAGTCCGACGAGGATTTCTTCCTGGAACTTTCCCAGCGAATGGGCCTGGACTACGGCGCCGCCAGTCAGCGGGAGATTCTGGACGGCATCTTGGAGGAGCTGGGCCGGAGACGGCCGGAATATGCCGGCATTGACTTTGACCAGTTCAAACAGATGGGCTGGATCGCCCCCCAGCGGGAATACTACGGCTATCGAAAGCGGGGCTTCCGGACGGAAACCGGGAAATTCGAGCTTTTTTCTCCCCGGCTTCAGCGTGCTGGGGCCGATCCACTGCCGGATTGGCAGGAGGTACCGGAAAGCCCGGAAAGCCGGCCGGATCTGCTGCCCGACTATCCCTTGATCCTGACCACCGGAAGCCGAACCCAGCCCTACTTCATCTCCAACAATCGGCAAATCAAGTCTCTGCGGAAACAGCACCCCTTCCCATTGGTTTCCATGCATCCAGAGACCGGAGCCAAATATGGAATCCGGGAAGGGGAGTGGGTATATATCGAAACCCCTCGGGGCCGTATCACCCAAAAAGCCCTATTCCTGCCGGAGATGGACCGGGAAGTCATCAGCTGCGAGATGGGCTGGTGGTATCCGGAGGCAGGAGCCCCCGACTATGGCTGGCAGGAATCCAACGCCAACATTCTCACGGTGGGTGACGCCCCCCACGATCCCATTGGGGGTGCCTATCAGCTCCGGGCCCTGCTGTGCAAAATCTATCCCAATCCAGATTGCCAAATTGAGGCCCGCTACGAGAACTGGATCTCTCAGCCCTCTTCTGTCCGCTGACAGACAAGGTCTTCAAAATAAGCCACCACCGCATCCAGCAGCGGATTCTTCTGCTGCCGGGGCTGGGGCGGCAGGATGGCATAGATTTTTCTGGTAAGCGTGATCCCCGCCAGGGGACAGAGCGAGGTGGTTTCCTCATTGGGCCTGGGCCAAGTAATCTCCGGCCAGAACGCCGCGCCGTCCCCAGCCTCCACCATTTTGCGCAAGGTCTCCCCATCGGAAACCTCCGCTAAAACCTCCATGACGGCAGGCATGGAAAAAACCTGTCTGTCCAGAAGGGACCGCAGCTCCGAGCCCTCTCCGGGCAGAATCAGAGGCAATCCTTCCAAGGTCACAAGATCCAGTGGTACAGCCTTGGGCAGCAATCTGTTGGGAATGGCCAGCAACACCCGCTCCTCCAGCAACTGGATACTATCCTCCTGCCGTCCCGAAGGAGAGGCCGCAATGGAAAGATCGCAATCGTCAATCCAGTTCCCTTCCGTCAGCAGCAGCTGCACATTGGCCTGCTGCTGTAAAAAGGAATGCACAAACTCCCCCATGACCGGCTGTGCCGCTGATATGTTCAGACGGTATTGCCTTTTGGGCTGATGCCGGGTTTTGATGAAGTCCGGCAGTTTCCCCACTGCTGTCAGAATGGGCCGCACCTGCTGCAAAAACTCCTGCCCCGCAGGGTTGAGCACCAGATGATTCCCCTCACGGTCAAACAAAGGCAATCCCAATTCCCGCTCCAGGTGCAGCAGAGATTTACTGATGGTGGACTGGGAGACCAGAGCCGCTGCAGCGGCTCTGGCGGTAGATCCGTTTTCCGCCACTAGGACAAAATACCGAAGCTGTGTCAGTTCCATATGCCATTCCTCCGGGAATTGAATTCATATCTTCTCTGATTATATCAAAGGCATACCCGTTGGTCAATGAACAAAATTCATAGTTCAATGACCAACGGGCGTTTTATGTTCCTACAGCTCCATGCTATAATGGATATTACAAGAACGTGTGCCTCTGGCACAGGGAAAGGAAGCTATTATGGAACTCAAATACAAATCGATGCTCAGCCCCATTAAGATCGGCAACATGGTGCTGAAAAACCGTATGCTCTCTTCCGCCTCTACCCCGCACTTCCTGCAGGGCACGGAAAAGAATCCCACAGAGAAAGTCATTGCCCATTTCTCTAACCGGGCACGGAACGGTGCCTCTCTGGTCACCCTCAACCATCTCTATGAGAAAAGTATGCCCGTCATGGGCAGAGCCCTGGACAACACCCCCTGTCATTTCAACCTGTTCGATCTCAATGACGCCAATGCCCAGGATTATTTCTGCAAGCTTATC
>CBCTLT010000016.1:0-10537 GCA_965147785.1 uncultured Oscillospiraceae bacterium | reverse complement strand
AGGTGTTTTCCGGTACAGGCGCAACATTTACTATCTTCTTCTCCACGCTGATTTTCTCCATGCCTCTGGGTCTGCTGGTGGCCATGGCCCGCATGAACACTTGGACGCCCCTGCATAAGCTGCAAGTATGTTCCGCGGCGCCCCTGCGCTGGATCAGCACCCTGAAGCCGGTACAGTTGGTCATCAAGTTCCTGATCTCCATCCTTCGTGGTACCCCGTTGATGCTCCAGCTGATCGTCTGGTTTTACGGGCCGTATTACCTCTTCGGCATCCGGCTCAACGCCGCCTGGCGTGTGGGCGCCACTGTGGTGGGCTTTTCCATCAACTATGCCGCCTACTTTGCGGAAATCTTCCGTTCCGGCATCCAGAGCATCCCTCAAGGCCAGCGGGAAGCCGCCCGGGTCCTGGGCTACAATCGGGTTCAGACCTTCTGCAAGATCATTTTCCCTCAGATGTGCAAGCGGGTTCTGCCCCCTGTCACCAACGAGATCATCACCCTGGTGAAGGACACCTCCCTGGCCTTTGTCCTGGCCTATACAGAGATGTTCACCTTGGCAAAGCAGGTGGCTGCTGCTGAGACCACCATTACGCCCCTGTTTGTGGCAGGCGTGTTCTACTATGTGTTCAACCTGCTGGTGGCAGGACTGATGGGCAAGCTGGAAAAGAAACTGGAATACTATCAATAGAAGGAGGGATCCCATGAAGCTGCTGGAAATCAATCACTGCAAAAAAGCCTTTGATGGACAGGGTGTCCTGCATGACATCTCTTTGTCCGTAGAGGAGGGCGAGGTGGTGGCCATCATTGGACCCTCCGGTTCCGGAAAATCCACGCTGCTGCGCTGCGCCACGTTGCTGGAACATATGGATTCCGGTGATCTTGTCTATCTAGGCCAGTACGCCGCCCGGGATCAGGACGGCACCGCCGTCTATGCCGACCGGAAAAAGCTGCGGGAAATTCAGCGGTATTTCGGACTGGTCTTTCAGAATTTCAATCTGTTCCCCCACTATTCCGTCAAAAAGAACATCATGGATGCCCCCATCCACGTCCAAAAAAGGTCCCGGCAGGAAGCTGCGGAAACCTGCAAGGAGCTTTTGAAAAAAATGGGCCTGTCTGAGAAGGAAAACGCTTATCCCTGTCAGCTCTCCGGCGGACAACAGCAGCGGGTGGCCATCGCCCGGGCGCTGGCCATGAATCCCAAAATCCTGTTTTTCGACGAGCCCACCTCCGCACTGGACCCGGAACTCACTGGAGAGATTTTAAAAGTCATCCGGCAGCTGGCCGAGGAGAAGATGACCATGGTCATTGTGACCCATGAGATGAGCTTTGCCCGAGATGTGGCGGATCGGGTGATCTTTATGGACGGGGGCTATATTGTGGAACAGGGGGATCCCCGGGAGGTCATTGACCATCCGAAAGAGGAGCGCACCCGCCAGTTCCTGGCCCGGTTTTCTCAGTCATGAACCTGGTACTCCGATATGCCGATCCTGCCGGCAATATTACCGCCATTGTGGAATCTCCCGTCCATCCTGAGGATCGCGTGTCCATCTCCAAAGCCATTCTGGCACTGGGAAAGGCAGAACAGGTAGGTTTTGCCGTTTCTCCCCTATTGGGCGGTGACGGCAGGCTTCAGATGATGGGTGGAGAGTTCTGCGGCAATGCTGCCCGGTCCTTTGGCTATCTGCTGGCCACAGAACGGTATTTGTCGGGCCAGCACAGGATTTCCGTGGAGATCTCCGGTGCGGACGCCCCCCTTTCCGTAACGGCGGATCTTCACCTAAGAACCGCTGCCGCAGAAATGCCGCTGCCCCTGGGCATGTCCACGCTGACCGTAGCCGGGCAAGCCCTCCCCCTGGTGGAACTGCCCGGGATCTGTCATGTCATTCTGGAGGGACAAGCCCCCAGTTATACCCTGGTACAGCAAGTGCTGGATGCAGCCCGACCACTACCCTATGAAGCCATCGGCGTGATGTTTCTGGAGAGATTGCAGTTGACCCCTGCGGTCTACGTTCGATCCACGGACTCCCTGGTTTGGGAATCCTCCTGCGGCTCCGGCAGCACCGCCTGCGGTTGGTATCTGTCCCAGGAAAAGCCCCAGGGTGAATACACCTACGCCTTCTCCCAGCCCGGCGGCACCATTCAAGTTGCTGTAACCAGTTCCGGGCAGGCGATTTCCCAGATCTCCATGGGCGGTCCCTTAACCCTGTCTCCTCTGGTTTCTTTGACGTTGTAGTCCATTTTCTGTCATGTCCATTTGGACGCTATGATTTGACACCGGTTCCCTTGCCTGTTATAATGAACCACAGAACATTCAATCCGTGTCAAAGGAGGCCCCCAATTTGAAACGACTATTGCCTCTGGTTTTAGTATTGCTGCTTTGTCTGACCGGCTGCGGTTCCGATCAGTACCGATCCGGCCTCCACCACGCGGAAATCGACGTGGAGGGCTACGGAACCATTTCCCTGGAGCTGGATGCTGACACTGCACCTATTTCTGTGGAAAACTTCTGCTCCCTGGCAGAGGACGGTTTTTACAACGGCCTCACCTTTCACCGTATCATTTCCGGGTTTATGATCCAGGGCGGGGATCCCAACGGAGACGGTTCCGGTGGTTCCGACAGCGCCAGCAGTCAGTTCTTCATCGTCCACCAGGACAGTCCTTCTTTGGACGGTCAATATGCCGCCTTTGGCCATGTAACCGAGGGCATGGACGTGGTGGACGCCATCTGCGAAAACACCCAGGTGGAGGACAGCAACGGTACCGTGGCCTGGTGGAATCAACCGGTGATCTCTGAAATTCGGATTCTGGACTGAATAGAACCGGCACAAAGAGGTGCCTCTGGAGCATCAGAGGTACCTCTTTGTCTTTTTTACAGGTATTGCCGAAGTAATTCCAACGCCGGCCGGTATTTCTCCTGAAAATATTGAGCCTTTTCTTGATCCTCCGGCCTCAGCCGACTCATATCGCTGTTGTGGTTCAGGTCGGCCAGCTTGATCTTTCTGGCGGTGGGATCCGGCAGCAGCCGGCGGATATAGTCCATGTACGCCTCGCCCTTCCGGTGGGTCAGCCGGTCCAGCACCGTCAGCACCTCCTCCGTAATTCCCGCCTGCCGAAGTGCCTCCAGGGTGACGTCCGTATCCTCCACCACATCGTGGAGCAGCGCCGCTGTCACCTCCAGCTCCGTTTCCATCTGCTCCGCCAGATGGTAGGGGTGAAACACATAGGGCATTCCGCCCTTATCCCGCTGCCCATGGTGGGCCCGGTAGGCAATCTCCATGGCCAGCTTGGTCTGGGGTGTGTATAACATAAACCAGTCCCTCCTCTCATATGTCCATATTGTATCACAGAAAGGTCGTGTTTTCTATGAAGCTCTACATGCAGCAGGACACCTTCCGCTGGGGCAGTCCCATGCCCCTCTGCGACAAAAGCGGAAAGCCCCGCTATACCCTGACCACAGAGGCCTATTCCCTGGGGAAACGGCTTCATGTCACCGACCTGGCAGGCCGGGAGGCTATCTATATTCGGCAAGTGGTGCCCTCTTTGTTCCCCCGGTACGAAATCGAGGTCTATGGCAAACCTGTGGTAACCCTCTGTAAGGATTTGACTTTTCTCCGTCCCCGGTATACAATGGAGCCCCTGGATTGGGAGATCACGGGCGTCCTGGGCGCCCGTGACTATGAAATATCCCGGCAAAGCACCCTGGTGGCCTCCAGCAGCCCCCAGCAGGAGGATTCCGGCAAATCCGTGGTTTCCCTCAGCCTCTATGACCGGAACACTGCCCTGACCGCATTGGGCATTTTGCTGACCATCAACTGTGTCTTTGCCCCACAGGAGCCGAAACACCTATGAAGCAAAACCGATTTTTGTCATGGCTGCTGCTATGGCTTTTGCTGCTAAGCTTTTGCAGCTGTAGCGCACCTGCTGCAGCTGGAACCCAGCAGACATCCGTCAGCGGCACGCCGCCTCCCTACGACGGCATCGGTCTGCGAGTGGACTTTCTGGATGTGGGCCAAGCTGATAGTGCCCTGGTCCGCTGCGGTGACGACGCCATGCTCATTGACGGCGGCAACGTGGCAGACAGTTCCTACGTGGTGTCCTATCTGGACGCACAGGGCGTCTCCACGCTGAACTATCTGGTGGCCACCCACGCCCATGAGGATCACGCCGGGGGCCTCAGCGGACCTCTCAACACCTGTACCGTGGAGCACGTCTACTGCTCCGTCGATGCAGCTGAGGGCAAGTTTTTTTCCGATTTTCAAAAATATACCGCCGCCCAGGGGCTTTCGATCGAAATTCCCCAGGTGGGTGACATCTGGACCCTTGGAGACGCCACTGTGACAGTGCTGGGACCTGTCAGAACCTATGAGGACCCCAACAACAGTTCCCTGATTCTCCGGGTGCAGTACAAAAGCACCTCATTCCTGTTCACCGGCGATATGGAGGAAACCGCAGAAGCAGATCTTCTGACCACTGGGGCAGATCTTTCCGCCACCGTATTAAAGGTCAGTCACCATGGCAGCGCCACCAGCACCTCCGCAGCTTTCCTGGAGGCCGTGGCCCCCACCTACGGGGTGATCTCCGCGGGCCTGGATAACAGCTATGGCCATCCCGCCCCGGAACTTCTGGACCGCCTACAGGACTACGGCGTGGAAACATACCGTACCAGCGACTCCGGCAACATCTCCTTCCTCTCGGACGGAACAAACATCCGCATTTTTACGGAATCTCAGCAGGCTCTCCCCTCTCCATCGGCAACAGAAACTGACAGTACATATTATTACATCGGCAACGTAAATTCCCAAGTGTTCCACAGGCCCGACTGCCCCAACCTGCCCATGGAGAAAAACCAGATCCGTTTCGATTCCAGACAGGAGGCTGTGGACGCAGGCTTTCGTCCCTGCGGCAACTGCAACCCATAATCGCCTGGAATCAGCGTCGAATTTTCCCAAACACAAAATTTTATTTCCAGAAAAGGTTGACTTTTGCGCCGCTTATACGGTATAATAACTGATGCCTGTCCCGAGGGAAGGCTTTCCTTTACACGCTGCAGTGTTCTTACACTGTCGAGCATAATATTTCAGGAGGTGTATACAAATGACGAAGCGTACCTACCAGCCCAAGAAGCTCCATGGCCAGAAAGTTCACGGCTTTAGACAGAGAATGTCTACCAGAAACGGCCGCAAGGTTCTTTCCCGTCGCCGCAGCAAGGGCAGAAGCAGACTCAGCTACTGATTCGCCCGTCTCTACACCGTTTGAATTCTAAATTTTTGGGGTGAATGGAGCAATCTGTTCGCCCCATACGTTTATTGCCGTCAACCGCTATATTCTGGAAGGATCCCGCCATGGTTTTTACCCAATCCTTAAAACAGAATCATCTGTTCCGACGTCTGTATCAGCGGGGCAAATCCTCCGCTGGACGCTGTGTTGTTGTCTACTGCCGGAAAAATGGACTTTCCTACAACCGGCTGGGCATCACCGCCGGCACCAAGGTGGGAAACGCGGTGGTGCGCAATCGCATTCGCCGTCGGATCCGGGAGGCCTATCGACTTTCAGAATCCGCCTATCGCCGGGGCTATGACATTGTTGTGGTGGCCCGGAGCCGGGCGGCCTATGCAGATTATTGGGAAATCGCCGACTGTCTTCGCAAGCAGTCGGACAAGCTTGGTTTAATCCGAAAGGAGACGTCCCATGAAGCATGTGCTCCTGTGGCTGATCCGGTTTTACCGGAGTAAGATCTCTCCCCTGCGGCCAGCCTGCTGCCGGTTCACACCCACCTGCTCGGCCTATGCTCTGGAGGCTCTGGAAAAGTATGGCACATGGAAAGGCGGCTATTTGACAATTAAACGACTTCTGCGGTGTAACCCCTTTTATAAGGGAGACTTTTTTGATCCGGTGCCCTAGGCCCGGACAGACCATTCGACCGGAGGTAACGAATGCAATATGTATTGATTCCCTTCGCCTGGCTGCTGCGAACCCTTTATCAGGTGTTCGGCAACTACGGCGTCGCATTGATCCTGTTCTCCCTCATTATTAAGCTTGTACTGCTTCCCTTCAACGCCAAGAGCAAAAAAAGCATGATGAAGACCGCGCGTCTTGGCCCCAAGCTCAAGGAACTGGAAAAAAAGTACGGCGACGACAAGCTGAAATACCAACAGGAGGTTTCCGCCCTGTATAAGCGGGAGAACGCCAGCCCCACTGGAGGCTGCTTGTGGTCTTTGCTTCCTCTGATTCTGCTGATGGCCCTGTATTATGTCGTCCGTCAGCCCATGACCTATTTGATGCAGCTCTCTGCCGATCAGATCACCCAGATCTCTGATCTGCTGACCAGCATGGGCATCGATCTTTCTGCCAGCAACTCCGCATACCATGAAATCACCATTGCCCAGCATATTTTCCAGAACATCGACGCCATTAAAACCATTGTTCCGGATATTGCCGACCGTGCCATCGACTTCACCTTCCTGGGTGTGGATTTAAGCCAGATTCCTTCCTGGCGCTGGCTGTTTGACGGTCCTTATACCTTGGTGGGCTTTGGACTGTTTATCATCCCAGTAATTTCCGCCCTGTTCAACTTCCTCTCCATGCTGATCTCCCAGAAGCTCAACGGCTCTGTGGCCACCAATGACAAGGGAGAGAAGGATCAGGACGCTGCTGCCGCTGCCGCCAAGAGCATGAAGACCATGATGTTCATCATGCCCATCTTTTCTCTGTGGATCGGCTTCTCCATGCCGGCATCTATGTGTATCTACTGGATTGCCCAGGCTGTGTTCAACACCTTGTTGGACGGTATTTTGACCATCCACTATAAAAAAATCTATGACGCGGAAGACGAGATCAAACGGCAAAAAGCAGCGGAGGAAGCCGCCATCGAGGCGGAGAAGGAGGCCCGTCGGGCTGAACGCCGTGCCGCGATGCCGGAAGGCGCCAATCCCAACACCAGCCGCCGAAAGATCAAGAAGCAGCTCAAGGCTGCTGAGCCGGAGATCACCGTCAAGGGTAAACTGACCGAGGCGGAGCGTGAGGCTTTGCGGCAGCAGCGCTTGGAAAAAGAGCGGAGCAAGGGCGGCATGTCCGGAGATCCTAACCGTCCCTACAGCCGTGGCCGCGCCTATGATCCTAACCGCTATAGCACTGTCGTGGAAGAGGGTTCCACAGAATCCTCCGATGCTCCCGAGAATGCATCCTCTGATCTTACCGATTCCGAATGACCCAGGATCTCCCTGGGGTCAAACATAAAGGAGCGCATATCTATGTTCAAATCAATCGAAGCCACCGGCAAGACCATTGATCTTGCCATTCAGGCCGGTCTGGAACAGCTTCAGTTGGACCGGGACAGCGTTTCCGTAGAAGTCCTGGCCCAGCCCCGCTCCGGCTTTTTTGGCATCGGCGCCTCTCCCGCCAAAGTATCTCTGACCTATGAGGTTCCCGATCCCGTTCCGGAGAAAAAACCGGAACCTCAAAAGCCCCAGCCTAAGGTGAAAGCCCCTGCAAAGCCCAAGCCGGCAAAAGCAGAGCCCAAGGCAGAGACAAAAGCAGAGCCCAAAGCAAAGCCGGAACCCAAAGCAAAGCCCGAGTCTAAGCCCGCTCCTGTTCCCGCAGAAGCAGGCACCCTGGAAGCCAAAATCGAAACCTTCATGCAAGGGTTGCTACAGCACATGGGTTCCGACGCCGTTCCTTCTGCCACGAAGGTCTCGGAGGACACCTATGCCGTGGAACTGGTGGGCAACAGCCTGGGTATGCTCATCGGCCGCCGCGGTGAGACACTGGACGCCATTCAGCATATCACTAATTATGCCGTCAATCACGGTCAGAACAAGCGTGTCCGCATCAATGTGGATGCGGAGAATTATCGCAAGAAGCGGGAGGAGTCCCTGGTCCGGCTGGCAGAGAAAGTGGCCGGCAAGGTTGTCAAGACCCGCCGCAACATCACCCTGGAGCCTATGAACGCCTACGAGCGGCATGTGATCCACGCGGCCCTGCAGGATTACCCGGACGTCACCACCTACTCCACTGGAACGGAACCCGGACGCCGTATTGTGGTAGCCTACAGCCGTTACCGCAGCGTTCCCACCGAGGAATAAGCCATCATGTCCCTGCCGAATTTGGCAGGGACATTTTTTCTCTGGTCACAGCGGGGACACATGCCGCTGTTATCATAAAGGCATCCCAGAAAAGGAGATGCCGTCCATGCGTATTTGGAACCGTTTCCGCACCGCTTTGCTGTGCTGTCTTGGAGCTCTGGGCGCTGGCCTGATTTTGAGCTGGCTTTGGAATCCAGGTCCTTTGTCCTTCCTGTACTTTGGCTGTTCCGGTCTGCTGGGCAGCATCCTTGGCCTTTTTGCGCTGTCCCCCAGAAAATTCTATTTTGCCTTCGCCGCTGCGCTCCTGGCTGCCGCTGGAATGGGACTGGGCCTACTCGGCACCATCTCCGGCCTGCTAACAATGGCGGCAGTGTGCGCCCTTGCCTTTGCTGCAGCCGCCAAATGCGGCCACGGCTTCTATGGTCCCCTGGGGATCTGGAGTACCCTTCTCCCACTGGCTGGTGCTCTGCTTCAGCGTAGCGGATGGGGATGCTTCTGTGCTGCCATAGCGTTGCTACTTTGTCTCGACGGTTTTCGGGACCGTTCCCTCCGTCAAAGCATTCACATGGAAAAGGACAGCCATATTTCGAGTTTTCCTGCCGGACTGACCGGTCACAGCTTTTTCCTGTATGGCAGCTTCGCACTGCTGGCTGTCGCTGCCGCATTGGGCCTTTGGGGCTTGGCCCGTGCGCTATCCGGTACGGTAAAGCTGCTTTTCCACTGGCTGCTCACCGGAACCGGTGCCCTGGGATATGGTCTGGCGCTGCTGCTCAAACGACTGATGGACTGGATCCTCTACCTGCTGAACCTGATCCCCACGCCCGCAGGTCACACCCCCGACAAAGGCAGCGATTTCAAGCTGGACCTTGCGCCTTATGCCGGCGGCAGCAAGATCTCTACCCTCATTCTGATCCTTCTGGTGGCCGCAGGCATCATCGGTTTGGCCTGCGTTCTGGGCATCGCATTGAAACGGTCTCTGGGCCGTACTCGCTCCGAAAAGATGGGACAGCCTGACTATGTGGACGAAATCGAGCGGCTCCGCCATCCCGGATTCCACCTTTTCCGTGGCCGGGGCCGGAAACAGAAACTCTCCGACTTTTCCTCCAATGCTATGAAGATTCGCTTTTTGTTTCAGCAGCTGCTGAAGGCACGCAGTCATCAGGATTCCTCCGTTTTTTCCAAGACCCCCAACGAGCTGCGGCAATCCCAGGCACCCGGAGAACAAACGCTCATTGACGCTTACAACCGGGTGCGCTACGGGCAAGGCGACGCCACTGCCGAAGAAGTGGCGTCTGCCGCCCAATGGCTCAGGAAAATACAATAGCAATCCTCTTTCCATAACCAGGACGTTTGCCAAAAACGTCCACGCAGGGAAGGCCGGCCAATCCCACGGGACTGGCCGGCCTTCCCTGTATTTTATGACGGAATCTGGATCACCACATCGTTTACCGTTACGCTCTGAACCTCGTCCAAATCCAGGAAGGTTCCCAGCACATCATAGAGGGATATTCGGGCCCAGACATGTACATTTCCTGAATTTTCATCCCACTCAGAGCTGCAATTCACCTCCAGTTCCTGGCTGCTGCCGTCCCGGTATTGGATCGAAACACAGACATAGTCATTGATACTTTTTCTGTTTTCCAAAAAGGCCACAGGATCCCGCTCCAACGCTTCGAGTTCCTCTTCGGTGAGAATGCCAGAGGCAATACGATAAAACTCCTCCAGCGCTTCCCCCTCCGGCGGCGTATCCATGGTGTCAAACAGCTCGGGAACGTCCATGGTAATCGACAAGGGTGACAGGGTCAAGGTTCCAATTTCAGCGCCGTCCCGTTCCATGGTCTGTGTAACGATACTCGACAGGTCATAGCTGGGCGTCCAGGTCACATAAAACGGTCCCGGGATTATGGCTTCCCCATCCACATCTCCCAGCGTCACCTTTTCAAACCATACGGTGTAGGAATCCACCTGTCCCTCCACATTGGTCATCAGCAGATAATACGCGGTACGGTTTGCCACATCCACCCGTTTGGGAAGGAAGCTTCCGCCCACCATCATCTCCTGATATTGCATTCCGCTGTTCTCCACGTCTTGGATGGTCAGGCTGTCCAGTTCTTCCGCGGGAAACTCCGCCTGGAACCACAGTGCCACAACGGTGGAAGGTCCTGTATACCAGTGACCGGTGGCCTCATCGTAGCTGGAGAACATCTGCAGCGTCTTCAGCTCCATTTCGTCCTCAACGGACTGAAAGGTCCTTTCACCTATATAAACAACATGGATTCGTTTTGGTTAACAACATTACAAAAAAATGTCGTACCACAGCTCTTCACATTAAACTCTGCGATCAAAAAAAGAGCCTGTTGCGAAATAACCTTTTTTCGCAACAGGCTTCTTTGCATATACGAATATGCTACTTCTCCACCAGCTTTTTTCGTCTGGAGGGAAGCTGTACCCAAATCAC
>CBCTLT010000015.1:0-10799 GCA_965147785.1 uncultured Oscillospiraceae bacterium | reverse complement strand
CGCCGTGGGAGGAGACCAGCTCTCCCTCATAGCCTCTGGCATTTCTGCGGATCACGACCTTTGTCTCCCGCTTTCCGCTGGGGGTATCCATCAGATAGGTATAAGTACCGGCAAAATTCATACACGTTCCTCCTTATTTCTTTCAGGGGTTCTATCTTTCAGCGGGTCCGGATACCGGACCCGCCAAAACAACGGGTTTAGCTGTTGACGCGGTCGTAGGCAGTCTGGACAATGGCCGTCAGATCAGCAATTCCCATGCCTTCAATATCTGCCACATAGCTTTCCCAGACGGCGTCATCGTCAATGTCCAAGTCGCCGTTGATGAACTGCAGGGCAGAGGTTCCCACATAGGTAATGATGTCGCTGTAAATCGCAGAGGCTTCCGTCATTTCCTCCGAAGTCAGGACGGTATCGGATCCCAGAATATTGTTGGTGTTTTTATTGGTGCTCCAGGCATCAAAGCAGCTCAGCTCCCGTTCGCCAAACTCAAAGGCCAACCGTGTGTCGAACACCACACCGGCCAAATCCTTGGTGGAAATCACGCTGGAAGCGATATTGGTGGTAGCGATGGAATTCATCACCGCAGCGTCAAAGGTGGGTACGCCTTCATCGTCAAAGTCCCAGGTCTCCACATCGTGGCCGGAACCCTTCTGGAAGCCGAAGTTGTAGAGCAGGGAGCCCTCATAGCTGTAGCCGTAATCCAGGAACTGCAGCGCCACTTCCACGTTGTCACACTGGGAGGAAATGGAGAGTGCGGAGGCTCCGGTGGAGTCCACCAGAGAGGTCTCCTCGAAGAACGGAATGGTCTGTCCGGCCTCCTCCGCCACATCCTGGACAGGCCACCAGTTGCATTCACTGTCGCCATACTGATCGGCCGCCATGGTGGAATAGTTGCCGCCGAAGGGCTGGTTGGAGAAGATATAACCGTTGGTGCCGTTGGCGGCATTGCCAGCGTTCAGGTCAGAGAAGGGATTGGTCTCACGATTCTGCATATTCTCAAAGTCAATCAGGTCTTCCTCATACAGCTCGTGGAGCCAGGAGAGATACTTGCGGATGCCATCGGTGGTAGCACCATAGACGACCTGCCCATCCTCCTGATAGAAAGAGTTGGAGAAGTTGGTGCCCATGGCGTTGGCACTGAGCTCCGCCAGCGCCCCAAAGCCGCCGGACAAAAGCCCGTTTTGCAGGGAAACGGTGTTAAACAAAGCCATAGGCTCAGAGGCTCCCTTTTCGGTCTTAAAGGCCCGGTGCACCTCCGTCAGTTCGTCATAGGTCTGGGGCACTTCCATCCCCAGGTCTTCCAGCCAATCCATCCGGATAAAGGCACCGATGCCTGTGGGGTTGGCAATCTGATCCTTGATGGGATAAACCCGCAGGATCATACCACCGTCCTGCACATCCGCCAGGACATTCTGGTCGGAGTGGATAATCTGATCATAGTTGGGCATATATTCCGCAATCTCGTCGGTCAGGTCAATGATGATGTCTTCCTCATAGGCTGCCTCCGCACCGGAAGGATAATCCGCGATATTCATCAGATCGGTGTAGTCGCCAGAGGCCAACATCAAATTGAACTGATCTGTCTGCTGGGTTTTATCCACAACCCGAAGTTCCACCGTAACGCCGGTGTTTTCCCGCAGCCAGGCCCAGATCTGCTGGTTCATCAGATCTCCGCCCTCAATATAATTCAGGGTGTTGGATTCAAAGCCCATAAAATATGTAAGAGTTACAGGCTCCTCCGTAATGGGCAGCGACGTGGTCAAGCTCTTGAGCATTTCCTGATGGGCCGTAAAATCCATGTTGGCATTGGCTTCGGTATTGTCATTGGTGGTCGATGCAGGCTCTTCGGCAGAGCCCATTTCCGGTTCAGTCTCCGCAGCAGAGGTTTCCGGTTCCGTGGATTCTGTTTCCTCTGGGGTCTCCGGTGCTGCAGTGACTTCTTCTGTCGATTCTGACGTGGATTCCGCTGTGGATTCCGTGCCGCCGCAGCCTGCGCACAGGCTCAGCAGCATGCAGAGCGCCAACAGCAGTGCAAGATATTTCTTTTTCATGTATGGTACCTCCTTATTGGTTTGAACGCGGATATTATAACATCAAACTATTTTTCTAAGGAAGTGCCACTTTTGCGCTTGCCGTGACGATTTTGCGCTTTTGGATGGAATAATTCCCGCACAATGTGCCGTTTTCCCCTCTTGGCACGGCGAAGGGACGCATCCGGCAGTTAATCGGATGCGTCCCCATTGTTACAGCAGCATGGCAGCCTTATAGCCGGAATAAATTGCCCGCTTGATGTTGGACACCTGTACCGTATCCCCCAAAATCTTCACTACAGGCGCCACACCCTCAAATCGGGCAGCATCTCCAGTTCTGGGGCACCGTCCGCCGGACACCACCACATCATCGAAGGGCAGGGTTTGGATCTCATAGACCGGATCGGGAGCCGGCCCAGGCATTCCGAAGGGTCCTCCCGGACCACCAGGACCACCAGGTCCGCCAGGACCACCAGGACCACCAGGGCCACCAGGGCCACCAGGACCGCCTGCATGCTGATCCCGATAATAGGCATCCTCATCGTTCTGCGGAAGCATCAGTGGAATGAAGCCCCGGACGCCGTTGGTCTGCACCTGGAGCGTCACCTGATGGTCGCCGATCTCCAGGGTCTTGGCAAAATCCACATAGGAGAAGTTGGGATTCGTCTCAAAGGCCTCCCGTTCCAGCCGTTCGGTGTGCATATCGCTGGCCAGCTGGATCTGCTTTCTGGTCACCATGGTCACCTGATGGCCAGCTCTGGCCAGGTAAAGGCTCACATCCCGGCCCGTATCTGCGCCGCCGATCACCACGACGTGCTGTCCCAGCTTATCTTCTTTCCCGAAGACATCCTCCGCCAGCCAAACCTCGGGCCGATCTGCGCCCTTGACCGGAGGCCGTGCCGGAGCAGAGCCCACAGCTACCAGCACCGCGTCATAGCCCTTTTCCTTGAGCAGCGCAGCATCCGGCCCACAGTTCAAATGAACCTTGACCCCGGCTTCCTGGATTTGGCGGCAGAGATAGGCCACATACTCCCGAATGGGCCACTTATAATCCGGGGTACCAGCCGCCACCAGCTGTCCGCCCAAAACGCTCTGTTTTTCATAAAGATCCACCTGATGGCCCCTTTGGGCTGCGGTAATGGCAGCTACCAATCCTGCGGGACCGCCGCCGATCACCGCCACCCGCTTGGGCGTGGTGGTCTCCGGGAACAGGCCCCGCTGACGCCCCAGCCGGGGATTGACCGCACAGGTGTGGTGTCCGTGGCAGCCGTTGCAGCGAATGCAGGGTACGATCTCCTTGGAATCCGCACCATCTTGCAGCTTTTCATAGTAGTGATCGTCCGCAAGGAATTGCCGGGCCATGGCAAAGAGGTCCGTCTTGCCTTCCCGGAGATACTGTTCCATGAGGGCCGGATCTCCATATCCGCCCACCGGGGCACAGGCGATCTTCAGTCCCCGGGCCTTGAACTGGGCCGCATAATCAATGGAGGAGGGGTGATCCTTTTGGAGATTGAGTCCATTGACATGGGTGGCGGATCCATCCACACCCCGGATCTGCACAATGTCCACCAACCCCTCCAACTCCTGACAGAAGTCCAGGAAATCCTCAAAGGTGTAGCCGGGGGCCTCCTCCTCTGCGGAGATCTGAGCCTCGATCAGGAAGTCCGGACCACAGACCTCTTTCACCCTGGAAAAGACCTCCTTGGCCAGGGTTGCCCGCTCCGCCATGGTTTTTCCGCCGTATTTGTCAGTCCGCTGGTTCAGCAGCGGGGACATGGACGTGGCCAGCAGAGAGGACCGATAGGACATATAAAATGTACACATATCAAAGCCCATATCCTGGGCCTCTTTTGCCCGGAAGGCAAATTCCTCGATCAGAGTTTGCAGCCGTTCATAGCTGATGCCCGGTTTGTTCCGGAACACTGCGGAATTGTAATCTCCCTTCTTGGGGATCTCATCCCAGTTGGGCGTGTCCGAAATATTGACATCCGTGGGTTCAATATCCATCAGCGATGCGGAAGCCAGGGTTCCATAGCGGTGGACCGTCTCCGCGATTTTCCGATAGCCTTCTACCACCTTGGGGTCCCGCATATCGTTGCCGGTCCCGTCCATGTGGGGCATACGGCCCTGTTCGTCAGGTTGGTTCAGGTTCCGTTCCGGATGGTCGCCCATGGCCACCGTCACCGTGGCAGCGCCGTTTTTGGCCATGTCGCCGTAGAACTCCGCGGCCTGCTCCAGCGTAAAGCTTTGCAGGGCGCATTTGGACCCCATCATTCGGTTTTTCAGGGTCACGTTTCCGATTTTCAAAGGGGAGAGCAGATGCTGATAGGGATTGGGCATAACGCGTTCCTCCTGTCATTTCGATTTCTAATATTATAACACACCTGGTCCCGCTTCGGGGTATATACATTGGTTATAAGCTATAACCAGTGGCTATCAAACTTTCAAGGATCGTTGTACATCTTATACGAGTTCCCCCTCGGATAATTGTTGCAGGCGACAAAGTTTTATTTAGGGGTTGCAGGATTTTCCAACCTGTGGTATGATGCAACCCAGAAATCAAACTATGAAAGGAGGTCGGCAATATGAAATTCGTACACAACTACTTCTTGATCCGTAGAGTCCGTCTGCCTCGCCACAGCACCCGTAACTGCATATTTGCCGGCCGCAGGACAGGTATCTCTGGATTGCGGACGTAGGTCTGCGTCCTCTTTTTTTGCCCAGTTAAGCGCGGACAATATTTGTCCGCGCTTTTTTGCGCCCAATTTTAAGTCCTGCCGCCGGTGTTACCGCTCTGAGAAAGGAAGTGTTTTCATTGCAAAAAATCAAACGGACCATGGGTACCATCTGGGGCTATGCAGAAGGCTACCGACGCAGGCTGCTGGCCGCATTTGTGCTGCTGGTCTGTGAGCTGCTTCTCAGCTTTGTAACCCCCTTGGTGCTGTCCGTGACCATCGACTCGGTACTGGGAAATGCCCCGCTGAACACCCCCTGGTATTTCACCTGGATTCTGAATCTCTGCGGCGGCATCGACTTCATCCGAGACCATATTATCATCATGTCCCTGCTGATGGTGGCTATGGCGGCCTTGTCCGGCTGTCTGGCTTTTCTGCGGCCCTGTCTCACCGGCTCCACCGCCTTCCGGGTTGCCCAGCGACTGCGGGACCGCTACTACGTCCATGTGCAGAAGCTGCCCTTTTCCTATCACGTCTCGGCCCAGACCGGTGACCTGATCCAGCGTGCCACCAGCGACATCGACACGGTGCAGCGTTTTCTCTCCAACGTTCTGCTGGAACTGCTCCGCACCGTCTTTCTGCTGGTGCTGGGTTTTATCCTAATGGCCTCTTTAAACCTTCCCCTGACGCTGCTGTCCTTCGTGATGGCTCCGCTGATCCTGCTGGATTCCCTGTGGTTCATCAAAAAACTGGACCGAGAAGCCGAGGGGCTGGAAGCTCAGGAGAGCAAGGTTTTTACCGTCATTCAAGAAAATCTGACCGGCGCCCGTGTGGTGCGGGCCTTTGGCCGGGAGCGATATGAGCTTCGTAAAATGACGGGAGAAAATGAAAAACTGCGGGGCAAGCTGATCGGCTTTTACCGGATGCTGACCCATCTGTGGTGGAGCCTGGATATGCTCAGCGGCATTCAGATCGCCCTCGTCACCATTGCCGGCGTGATCTTCACCGTAAAGGGTCGCATCACCCTGGGACAGTATACCGCGTTTCTCTCCTACACCACCCTGTTCCTGATGCCCATTCAGAACTTTGGTCGGGTGCTGGGCTCCTTCAGCAAGGCCCAGATTGCCTCGGGCCGAATTGAAGAGATCATGGCCGTACCGGAGGAAGATCCCGTGGCTGACGGTCTGACCCCCTCTTTGAACGGCGACATTGTATTCGACCATGTGGACTTCTCCTATGACGCCGCGCCTGTGCTGAAGGATCTATGCCTCACCATCCATCATGGGGAAACCGTGGCCATTCTGGGTGGAACCGGCAGCGGAAAGTCCACCCTGGTGGAGCTGCTGCAGCGGCTTTATGATCCCACCGGCGGTATCATTACCATCGGCGGCTGCGATATTCAGCGCATGAACAAGCATCATCTTCGGGACCGAATTGGCATTGTCATGCAGGAGCCCTATCTCTACTCCAAAACCATTGGAGAAAACATCGGCATCAAATTTGCCCGTCCGGACCGGGATGCCGTCATGCAGGCAGCCCGTATTGCCTGCGTACACGAAGATATTATGGAATTTGCCGAAAACTACGACACCGTCATCGGAGAACGGGGTGTCACCCTCTCCGGCGGACAAAAGCAGCGGGTGGCCATTGCCCGGGCCATCCTGGCAGACAGTGATATTTTGATCTTTGACGACGCGCTGTCCGCTGTGGACACCCGAACGGATCAGTCCATCCGGGCCGCTCTGAAGCAGCGGCGGCAGGGCGTCACTACCATTATCATCTCCCACCGGATCTCCACGCTGATGGAGGCGGACCGCATCTTTGTACTTTCCGACGGCAAGGTGGCCGAGTCCGGCACCCATCAGGAGCTGCTGGAAATCCCCGGTGGACTGTACCGCCGGGTCTATGAAATTCAAACCAGAAAGGAGGCCTAAGGGTCTCCGGAACTCTACGAAAGGATATTGCAGTGTCTTGCAAGGTGATTTCCCATGCATGAACAGGATTATCAAAACAAAAAAATAAAGCTCTCCACCTGGCGGACCATCCTTCATTCCGCCAACTCCCGCAGCCGGTTCTTTGTCCGCATTTTGCTCTGTGGCCTGGCCATGGGGCTGATGCAGCTGTTTTCCTCTCTGCTCAACATGCACATCATCGACCACTTTCTGGAGCAGCAGCTACTGGAGGGCTTTGTCTGGATCGCCATCCTGGTGGTCCTGGTCCAGATTCTCTATGCCTTCCTGGCCTACGGCTTCTGTTTCGGCGCCGGGCAGCTGGAGAGTCATCTCACCAGCGACGTCCGGGAGGCATGCTTTGAAAAGCTCCAGACCATGAGCTTTTCCTACTACGACAAAATGTCTGTGGGGTATCTGCTTTCCCGGCTCACCTCCGACATCTCCCGGACCATGGAGACCATCTCCTGGTCCTGCATCGACGTGGGCTTCGGCCTCATGTCCATTCTGGCCGGCGTCATCGGCATGTTTGTGGTCAATCCCAAGCTGGCGGTGATTCTGATCTGTGCCGTGCCGCCCCTGGCAGTGGTGTCCGCTGTGTTTCAAAAGAAAATTTTGAAGCATCAGCGGCAGACCCGGCGGCTCAACAGCATGATCACCTCCGCCTTCAACGAGGGCATCACCGGAGCCGCCACCACAAAAACCCTGGTGCGGGAGGAACTGAATTTTAGGGAGTTTTCCGATACCACGGAAAAGATGTATCACGCGTCCTTCCGGGCCTCCATGGTGTCCGCCCTGTATCTGCCTGTGGCGTCCCTGCTGATCTCCATGGCCACGGCGGCAGTGCTCTACACCGGCGGGATGGACATCCGCCACGGCCTGATCTCCATCGGCGAACTCAACTTCTTTATGACCATCGGCAATATGATGTTCGAGCCCATCCGTACCTTCGCCGGAATTTTTTCCGAGTTTCAGTCCTCCCAGGCCGCTGCAGAGCGGGTGGCCGATGTACTGGAATCCAGCCCAGAGATTCAGGACACCCCGGAGATCGTCCAGAAATATGGGGACCTCTTTACGCCGAAACAGGAAAACTGGGAACCCATTTCCGGCAGCGTGGACTTTGACCATGTGTCCTTCCGCTACGGTGAGGAACCTGTGCTGACGGATTTCTCCCTCCATGTGGAAGCAGGGCAGACCATCGCCCTGGTGGGAGAAACCGGATCCGGCAAATCCACCATCGTCAATCTGATCTGCCGGTTCTACGAGCCCCAGGAGGGCCGGATCCTCATCGACGGAATCGACATCCGGCAGCGGAGTCAGCTCTGGCTCCACAGCTCTCTGGGCTATGTGCTCCAGGCACCTCACCTGTTTTCGGGCACGATCCGGGAAAACATCCAGTACGGCCGTCTGGATGCCACAGAGGAGGAGATCCGCCATGCAGCCGCTCTAGTGGGAGCCGACACCTTCATCGAAAAGCTGAAGGACGGCTATGACACCCAGGTGGGAGAGGGCGGCGGTCTGCTCTCCACAGGCCAGAAGCAGCTGATCTCCTTTGCCAGAGCCATACTGGCGGACCCCAGAATATTTGTACTGGACGAGGCCACCTCCTCCATTGACACCGAATCGGAAATGCAGATCCAGTCCGCCATCGAAACCATGTTGTCCTCCCGGACCAGCTTCGTGGTGGCCCACCGGCTCAGCACCATTCGGAATGCGGACCAAATTCTGGTCATTGACAGCGGCAGAATTTTGGAGCAGGGAACCCATCTCGAGCTGCTGGCCAAACGCGGTCGATACTACGACCTCTATATGGGTCACACCCTCCAGGAAAACATCGATCAATCCCTCCACCAGCTTGCATAATGGCAGCGGAGCCGCCCGGATATGGCGGCTCCGCTTTGATGTCCTTGACTTTCTTTCTCCATCCGGCGTATTTTTTCGGTAAAGGTGAAAAAAACAGTTGTAATTTTCGGGCAACATGCTATAATAACCCCAAACAAACCACGAACACCGAGGTATGCTATGAAGACCATGCACAATCGATTTTATGGCTACTTTACCTGCTCCTTTTGGGGAGCGGGCAATTGTCATATATTGATTGAGTCATAACCTTCTAAGGAAGCATACCGTCTGTCGCTCCTGCTGAATGTTTGATTCAGTCAGGGGCGTTTTTTGTGGCCTAATTCCATGGAAACGAAAGGAGAACATCATCTATGGTTATTATTATGAAGCCGGGTACCAGCAAGGAGCGGATTGACGCGCTGGCCCACGAGTTAGAGGTCAAAGGTCTAAAGGTAGGCATCACCAACGGTGTGGGATGCTCCATTCTGGGACTGGTGGGCGATACCACCATGCTGGATGCCGACGATCTGATGCTCCACGACGGTGTGGAGCGAGTCATGCGAGTCCAGGAACCCTATAAAAAAGCCAATCGGAAATTCCATCCTGACGATACAGTGGTGGAAGTGGGGGATGCCAAGATCGGCGGTGGTAATTTCACCGTCATAGCCGGGCCTTGCTCCGTGGAAGATGAAGCCCAGATCATTGGTGTGGCGGAGGACGTAAAAAAGAGCGGCGCTAAGCTGCTGCGGGGCGGCGCCTTCAAACCCAGAACCTCCCCCTACTCCTTCCAGGGCATGGGTGTTCAGGGACTGGAGCTGCTGCTCAAAGCCAGAAAGGCCTCCGGCCTCCCCATCGTCACCGAAATCATGAGCCCCCGCTACTGCGAAATTTTTGAAAACACCGTGGATCTGGTACAGATCGGCGCCCGAAATATGCAGAACTTTGATCTGCTGAAGGAAGTGGGCAAAATGTCCAAGCCCGTGCTGCTCAAGCGCGGCCTTGCCAACACCTATGAGGAATGGATCATGTCCGCCGAATACATCATGTCTGAGGGCAATGAGAATGTCATCCTCTGCGAGCGCGGTATCCGTACCTTTGAGACCTACACCCGCAACACCCTGGATGTGTCCGCCATTCCCTGCCTGCGGCGTATGACCCATCTGCCCATCATTGTGGATCCCAGCCACTCCGGCGGTGCCGCCTGGCTGGTAGAGCCGCTGACCATGGCCGCCATTGCGGCAGGCGCCGACGGCATCATTGTGGAGGTCCACAACGATCCGCCCCACGCTAAATGCGACGGCAAGCAGAGCCTGACGCCCAAGCAGTTCGACGACCTGATGAAAAAGGCCACTACCCTGGCCCAGTTCATGGGGAAAACCGTATGAGTACCCTGCAGGTCAACATTCCCGGCAAGACCTACTCCATCGTCTGCCAGAAGGGCATCCTGGATCAGGTTGGAGGACTACTGCGTCCCGTTTTGAAGGGCCAATTGGCCGTCATTGTTACGGATTCCAACGTGGAACCCCACTATGCCGCCCGGCTGGCCCGCAGTCTCCATCTGGAGGGGTTCCGCACCGCCATTTTGGAGATTCCCGCCGGGGAACCCAGCAAATGCCCAGCGGTTCTGGTAGAGCTTTGGGAACAGATGATGGATCTGGGCCTCACTCGCTCTGACGCAGTCATCGCCCTGGGTGGGGGTGTCGTAGGGGATCTGGCCGGCTTTGCGGCGGCTACCATTCTCCGGGGGGTGGACTTTGTCCAGGTCCCCACCACTCTGCTAGCCCAGGTGGATTCCTCTGTGGGCGGCAAGGTGGCCGTGGATCTGCAGGCGGGTAAAAATCTGGCTGGAGCCTTTTATCAGCCGAAAATGGTGATTATGGATCCGGATTGCCTTTCTACCCTTACCGACCGGGCTTTTTCCGACGGTATGGCGGAGGTCATCAAATACGGCTGCATCTGGGACAGGGCCTTCTTTGACCGACTTGCCAGTCTGGGCAGCCGCGCAAACATTGCCGCCCACATGGAAGAGATTGCCCTCCGCTGCTGCGATATCAAGCGTCAGGTGGTGGAACAGGACGAGCTGGATCACGGCCTTCGGATGCTGCTGAATTTTGGCCACACCCTGGGCCACGTCTATGAAAAAGCCTACCACTATGAGACCTACACCCACGGGGAAGCCGTAGCGGCAGGCATGTGCGCAGCGGCCAGATTGGGTGTACTGCTGGGCGTCACCCCGGCCGGAACGGAGGAAACCATTGCCCAGATCCTGCGGCAATTCGATTTACCCACGTCAATTCCCGCCC
>CBCTLT010000014.1:0-11055 GCA_965147785.1 uncultured Oscillospiraceae bacterium | reverse complement strand
CTCGGTGAAGCAGGCTCAGAAGGACGGCGCTACGGTGGAGGCTATCTCCGCAGGCCTGTCCATCTCCAGTGTGAAAAACGCGGTGTACAAGGTCCTCCGGGCCGCCTCCGCCGACGACCTGGGCAAGAATATCGTGGTCCAGGGCGGCACCTTCCTCAACGACGCGGTGCTCCGGGCCTTTGAGCTGGAGCTGGGCCGCAACGTAACCCGGCCCACCATCGCCGGCCTGATGGGAGCCTATGGCGCTGCCCTCTATGTCATGGACCTGGGGCTGGATCAATCCAAGATCCTGACGGCGGAGGAACTGAAATCCTTCTCCCATAAGGCCAATCCCACCACCTGCAAGGGCTGCACCAACCACTGTGCCCTGACCATCAATATTTTTGACGGCGGCCGCCGGTTTATCTCCGGCAACCGCTGCTCCAAGCCTCTGGGCAAGAAAAAGATCGAAATGCCCGATATGTTCCACTATAAATATCAGCAGCTCCGGGCCATGGAAGGAAAGGGTTCCGGCACCGGGGCAAGGGGCCGCATGGGGATTCCCTTCGGCCTGAATATGTATGAAAACCTGCCCTTCTGGTACACCTTCTTTACCAAGCTGAATTTTGAGGTGGTGCTCTCGCCGGAATCCTCCCGGGGAATCTACCTCAAGGGCCAGCACACCATCCCTTCGGACACGGTGTGCTATCCCGCCAAGCTGCTCCACGGCCATGTGGAGGCCCTGGTGGAGGAGGGCGTGGACGCCATCTGGTATCCCTGCATGTCCTATAACAACGACGAGGGCATCGGCGACAACCACTACAACTGCCCGGTGGTGGCCTACTACCCCGAGCTGATCGCCGCCAACGTGCCCTCTCTAAAGCAGACCCGTTTCCTGGACCCCTATGTGGGCCTGTGGCGGCACAAGGACTTCGGCAAGCGCATCGCCCAGCTGATGCATCAGGAATACAGCATCCCCAAAAAGGAGGTGCTCCTGGCGGCCCGTGCTGCTTACGACGCCTATGACAACTATATCGCCCAGGTTCGGAAAACCGGCCAGCAGTACATCGACCAGGCCCGGCAGGAGGGACGGCCCATCATGGTCATCGCCGGACGGCCCTACCACATCGACCCGGAGATCAGCCACGGCATCAACGACCTCATCACATCCTTCGGCTTTGTACTTATCACCGAGGATTGCCTTTCTGATAAACTGGGCTACGCCACCCGTACCGTCCTCAACCAGTGGACCTTCCAGAGCCGGATGTACAACGCGGCCCGGTATGTTACCACCCAGAAGGATATGCAGATGGTCCAGCTGGTGTCCTTCGGCTGCGGCACCGACGCCATCACCACCGACGAGCTGCGCTCCATTCTGGAATCCGGAGGCAAGCTCTATACCCAGCTGAAAATCGACGATATTTCCAACCTGGGGGCCGTTCGGATCCGCATCCGCAGTCTGATGGCCGCCATGGATGCCAGAAAGGAGGAGGCGTAAGTATGGCAAAGCTTGTTTACGACAAAACCGGCCGGCTCCTGTTTACCAAGGAGATGGCCAAGGAATACACCATTCTGGCCCCTCAGATGCTGCCGGACCATTTTGCCATGCTGGAGAGCATTCTGCTGGAGGCAGGCTACAAGGTCAAAATGCTCAATACCACCGCCCACACCATCCTGGAGGAAGGGCAGAAATACGTCCACAACGACGCCTGTTATCCCGCCATCCTGGTCATCGGACAGCTCATCGACGCCATTCACCGGGGGGGCTATGATCCCCATAAGGTGGCCCTGTTCATCACCCAGACCGGCGGCGGCTGCCGAGCCTCCAACTATATCCACCTGCTGCGGAAGGCATTGGCCCGGGCAGGGCTGGAATATGTGCCGGTGATCTCCCTGAACCTCTCCGGCATGGAGAAAAACCCCGGCTTCAAGCTGACCCTGGATATCCTCCGGAAGGCGGTTTTTGCCGTGATCTACGGGGACCTGATGATGAACGTGGGCTGGCAGGTCCGGCCCTACGAGCTCCAGAAGGGGGATACGGACAAATGCCTGGCGGCCTGCCGGGAGTATCTCCTGGGAGAGATGCGGGCCGGTCGGGGTATGTCCTTCAAATCCATGGTCAAAAACTTCGACTACATTATTGAAGAATTTAAAAAGGTCCCCGTTTCCCAGGAGGAACGGGTCCGGGTCGGCGTCGTGGGGGAGATCTATGTGAAATATGCCCCCCTGGGCAACAACGATCTGGCCAATTTCCTCCTCAGCGAGGGGGCGGAGCCGGTGATCCCCGGTCTGATGGACTTCATCATTTTCAAGGTCTACAATCGGGACGTGGATGTGGATCTGTACGGCGGTCCGCTGCTGAAAAAGAAGGTCTGCCAGTTCCTGGAGAAATACCTGATGAAGTATCAGCACGCCATGATCGACGCTCTGAAGCGGTCCGGCCGGTTCCGGGCCCCCGGCGATTTCAACGATCTCCACCAGCTGGTGCAGGGGTATCTGGGAGACGGCAACAAGATGGGCGAGGGGTGGCTCCTCACCGCGGAGATGCTGGAGCTGATCCACTCCGGGGTGCCCAACATTGTGTGTACCCAGCCCTTTGGCTGCCTGCCCAACCACATCGTGGGTAAGGGCATGATCCGGCGGCTGAAGGAGGATTATCCTGACTCCAATATTGTGGCCATCGACTATGACCCCGGCGCCACCCGGATCAATCAGGAAAACCGGATCAAGCTCATGCTGGCCAACGCCCAGAAAAAGCGGAAGACCGCAGAGAAGGAACCGGCTCTGGTATAAAACAAAGTCCCCTGTTTTCGAGGTGAAAACAGGGGACTGAGACTGTCGGAAAAGCCGGGAGGCTTTTCCGACAAAGGGCTTGCGGCCTGATGCGCGTGACTAAGCCGCCAACGGCGGCGCGGAAATGCCTGTGGTACATTTTTTGTGCGCCCAAGGCGCACAAAAACCACACTTTCAGGCCGAGATGTATTTTCCGCCATGTACACGCCCCGGCGGAAAATGATTTGATTCTTTTTCGCCGCTGCGGCGGCGAAACTCTACGAGGTTTTTTGAAAAGCTGAGTCCCCTGTTTTCGAGATGAAAACAGGGGACTTTATGACGCTTGTTACCGGGACTTGGGTTCCACAATATTGAACTCGTTTTTCAGGTTGCAGTCGGCGATGAGGTGCCGGGGGCACTTCTCCGCACAGGCGGAACAGCTGACGCACTTGGTATAGTCGATGCGAGCCAGGTTATCCACCACATGGATGGCGTCGTGCTCGCAGGTCTTTTCGCAGAGCTTACAGCCAATACAGCCGATGTCGCAGTATTTCCGCAGAGCCGCGCCCTTTTCCTTGGAGGAGCAGGCCACCACGATGTCCTGATCGTAGGGCACTGCCTCGATGATGCCCTGGGGACATGCGGCCTGGCAGGCCATACAGCCGATACACTTCTCGTGATCCACCCAGGCCACGCCGTTTTTCAGGGAGATGGCTCCCTCAGGGCAGGCCTTGACGCAGTTGCCGAAGCCCAAGCAGCCGTAGGCGCAGCGGTTGGGACCGCCGCCGGCGATTTTCGCCGCAGCAGCACAGTCGGTGATGCCGTCATAGAGGCCCTTCTTGGCAGCGTTGACGCCCCGGCATTTGACCAGAGCCACCTTCCGCTCCATGGCCACGGATTCCATGCCCATGATGGCGGCGATCTTGTCCACGCTCTCTTTGCCGCCGGCAGCACACAGCCCCAGCTTTGCCTTGCCGTCCACAATGGCCTGGGCATAGGCTGCGCAGCCGCTGTAGCCGCAGCCGCCGCAGTTGGCACCGGGCAGGGCCTCCGTCACCGGCTCCAGCCGTTCATCCTTTTCCACATAGAACACCTTGGAGGCGATGGCCAGCACCAGGCCGAACACGCCGCCCATGATGCCCAGCACCAAAATCGCATACAGTATATTCATATTGCCGCCTCCTTATCCGATGGTCAGGCCCTGGAAGCCCATAAAGGCCAGGGCGATGAGACCCGCGGAGATCAGCGCCAGAGGAAAGCCCTCGAAGCACTTGGGACAGTCGCTGGAGGACTCCAGCCGCTCCCGCACCGATGCGAAGAGGATGATGGCCAGGGTGAAGCCCAGACCCCCGGTGACGCCGTAGACCACGGATTCAATGAAGTTGTAGCTGTTCTGGGTGTTCTGCAGGGCCACGCCCAGAACGGCGCAGTTGGTGGTGATGAGGGGCAGGTAGATGCCCAGGGCCGAATAGAGGGCCGGCACCGACTTCTGCAAAAACATCTCAATGAGCTGTACCAGGGCGGCGATGACCAGAATATAGGCCACGGTCTGCATATAGTCCAGGCCCAGCCGAACCAGCAGCAGATTCACCGCGTAGGTCACTGCGGAGGCCACGCCCATGACGAAGGTCACGGCGATGCCCATGCCCAGAGCGGTATCCATCTTCTTGGAGACGCCCATAAAGGGGCAGATGCCTAAGAACTGGGACAGAATGAAGTTGTTGACCAGAATGGCCCCGATGGCGATGGAAAGCAGTGTCATTTGTCGTCAGCTCCTTTCTTGCTGCGGCTGAGGATAAACTGGACCAGGGCGATGAGGACGCCCAGGGTCAGGAAGCCGCCCACCGGCAGAATCAGCATCATGGCGGGGAACTGCTCCGGCAGGATCCGGATGCCGGCGCCGTCAACCCCCAGAAGGCCGCCGCCGAAGGTACCGCTGCCCAGCAGCTCCCGGATCAGGCACATAATCACCAGCACGATGGTGTAGCCCAGTCCCTGGAACACGCCGTCCAGGGCGGAAGCGCCGACGGAATTTTTCGAGGCAAAGGCCTCGGCCCGGCCCAGGATGATACAGTTGACCACGATCAGGGGAATGAAGATACCCAGGGATTCGCTGAGATCCGGCAGATAGGCCTGCATCAGCAGGTCCACCATGGTGACGAAGCCTGCAATGACCACGATATAGGCCGCAATGCGGATCTTGGAGGGGA
The DNA here is from genome assembly GCA_965147785.1 of uncultured Oscillospiraceae bacterium. Lineage (GTDB taxonomy): Bacteria > Bacillota > Clostridia > Oscillospirales > Oscillospiraceae > HGM13006. The sequence goes on along the minus strand of CBCTLT010000014.1, from coordinate 6,094 downwards.
TCACCTTCCGCAGCAGGGAGATGACCACGTTGGAACAGATGAGAATGATGGTGACGCAGACGCCCATGCCCAGGCCGTTGAACAAGGTGGTGGTGATGGCCATGGTGGAGCACATACCCAGCAGCTGTACCAGTACCGGGTTTTGGGTCAAAAGTCCGTCACGGAATTGCTTTTTGATATTCATAGCGCTGCCTCCTTAACCCATTTCCGCTGCCGCTGCCAGGGCGCTGTTGACACCGTTGGTCACGGCACGGGAGGTGATGGTGGCGCCGGTCAGCGCGTCGATTTCGCCGCCGTCCTTGGTCACCGCCAGGGTGCCGGATTTGCCCACATACTGGCTCCGGAAGCTGTCCTTGCTGGCGTTGGCGCCAAGACCCGAGGTCTCGGACATGGACACGATGGCCACGCCGGACACGGTGCCGTCGGATTTGACCCCCACCACCATGTCAATGGCACCGCCAAAGCCGGAGGGAGATACCTCCACCACATAGCCCTGGCCGGCGGCCTCATAGATGGCCGTTACATTGGGGTCCGAGCCGGTATAGGTGAGCTCGGTGTAGGAGTCTGCCGGCAGTACCTCCGCCATGGAGGCCGCCGTCTTTTCCTCGTTGATGGCGGCGATCTTGTCGGCAGTGATATGATTGGTAAGGCCCAAAAGTCCCGCCACCACCACGGAGATCAGCAGCAGGGTCCCGGTGAGCTTTACCAGGTAGCCTGTGGAATTCGTGTTTGCAGCAGTCATTTGGTCTGGGCCTCCTTCTTGGTTTTTACCGCACCGAACCGGCGGGGCATCCCCACCTTATCCAGCAGGAACACGGTGACGTTCATAATGAGAAGGGCATAGGATACGCCCTCAGCGTAGGCCCCCAGGTACCGGATGGCCATGGTAATGACGCCGCAGCCGATGCCGTAGATCACCTGGCCCCAGACGGTGACAGGGGAGGTGGCGTAGTCGGTGGCCATGAAGATGGCGCCCAGCAGCAGGCCGCCGGAGAGCACCTGATAGCCGGTCCAGACCAGACGGTCGTTCCCCTGGGGGAACAGGAAGGCGATGACGGCCACCGTGGCCACAAAGGCCAGGGGGATTCGGATGGAGATGATTTTCCGCACCAGCAGATAGATCAGGCCCACCAGCAGCAAAATGGCGGAGGTCTCACCCATGGAACCGCCGATGGAGCCGATGAAGCAGTCCAGCAGGCTGTCCTTGGGGAGCATACCCTGATGGAGATAGCTCATAGGGGTGGCGGCGGTGACGGCGTCGGCATTGGAGCCGAAGACCGAAAGAGATGTGCCAACCTTGGTCCAGGTGCTCATGATCACCGGGTTGGAGAACAGGAACGCCCGGCCCGCCAGGGCGGGATTCAAAAAGTTACAGCCGATGCCGCCGAAGAGCTGCTTTACCACCACGATGGCAAAGAAGTCGCCGATGATGATGGTCCAGTAGGGGATGGTGGCGGGACAGACCAGGGCCAGCAGAATGCCGGTGACCACAGCGGAGCAGTCGCCGATGGTCCGGTCCTTCTTCAGCAGCAGCCGGTAGAGCCACTCGAAGATGACACAGGCCGCCACGGACACCGCCATGACCATCAGGGCCCGGAGTCCGAAGAAATAGACGGCGCCGATCATGGCCGGAATCAGGGCAATGACCACGTCCAGCATAATGCTTCTGGTGTTGTCCGGCGAATGGACATGGGGCGAGCAGGACAGGGTAAGCTTGATTTGTTCTTGATCCATGATGTTCTCGCCTCCTTAATTCTTCTTAGCCGCAGCCGCCCGAACTTTGGCCTTGGCGTTCTTAAAGCTCTGAACCAGAGGGATTCTGGCCGGGCAGATGTAGGCGCAGGAGCCGCACTCGATACAGTCGGAGATGTTCCGGCGGTTGAGCTCGTCGATGTTGTCCTTCCGCTCCGCCTGGTAGAGGTACAGGGGCATCAGGTGCATGGGACAGGCGCTGACGCACCGGCCGCAGCGGATACAGTGGGGAACCTTGACTTCCTGATTGTCCTTCTGGGAGAAACAGGTGATGGCGTTGGTGCCCTTGATGACGGGAACACTCAGATCAAACTGGGCAATGCCCATCATGGGACCGCCGGTAAGTACTTTGTAGGGATCCGAGGCAAAGCCCTCTGCCGCAGCGATCAGATCCGTATAGGGAGTGCCGATGGGCACCAGGAAGTTGCCGGGATTTTTGATGGCCTTTCCGGTGACGGTGACGGCACGGCGGACCAGAGGCATGCCCAGATACACCGCGTCATAGATGGCCGCGCAGGTGGCCGCGTTGAATACGCCGCAGCCCACGGCTGCCGGCAGTCCGCCGGGAGGCACCTGCCGTCCGGTGATGGTCTGGATCAGCTGTTTTTCTGCGCCCTGGGGGTAGCGGGTCTTCAATACCTGCACCACCACGTCGCCTCCGCTGGGACACTGCTGTTTCAAAATGGAGATGGCGGTCTTTTTATTGGCCTCGATGCCGATATAGCCCTTCTCCAGGCCAAAGATCTTCAGCAGCACCCGCAGTCCGCCGATGACCCGTTCCGGCGTCTCCCGCAGGAGCCGGTCATCCGCTGTGATGTAGGGCTCGCACTCGGCGGCGTTGACGATGATGGTATCCAGTTTGCCAAGGCCGCTGGAGATCTTCACGTCCGTGGGGAAGGTGGCGCCGCCCATGCCGGATATGCCGGCCTCATGGATCCGCTTTGTCAGTTCCTCTCCTGACAGAGCATCCACATCCGCCGGGGCACAGATATCAGGACACAGGGTATCCTGAAAATCGTTGTCAATGACCACGCTCATGACCATGGTACCGTTGGGATGGGGCCGCGGCTCCACCGCTGCCACTGTACCGGACACCGACGCATGCACCGGTACGCACAGACCCGTATTATCCCCGATCTTCTGGCCCACCGTCACACTGTCGCCCTTTTTCACCAGAGGCTGACAGGGTGCGCCGATGTGCATGGACATGGGGATCACCACCTGCTTCGGGGCCGGAAGCGGCACGATGGCCTTTTCGCAGGTCAGGGATTTTTGATCGTTGGGATGTACCCCGCCGAAAAACCCAGCCATATTCTTCACCTCTCATTAAAAAGTCTCTCCCTACTATTCCACCGCTGCCGGGAGAGAATAGATTTAGACGAAATTATCATAGCATGTCGGCGTTTTATTTGTCTACGGCACTTTTTACCGTAAAATCAATGCATTTTCCTGCAGCTTCTGTGACGAGATATAAACCTGAAAATTTTTCAAAGATTTCTCTTGCATTTTACTTCGTTTGGTGCTATAATCTATCTCACATTGCGGGTGTAGTTCAATGGTAGAACATCAGCTTCCCAAGCTGAATACAGGGGTTCGATTCCCCCCACCCGCTCCACATCCCTATGGAGGCGTAGCTCAGCTGGTTAGAGCGCACGGTTCACATCCGTGAGGTCGAGGGTTCGAGTCCCCCCGTCTCCACCAAATAAGAACGCTGATAAGGATACAATCTGTGTCTTTATCAGCGTTCTTGCTTTGTAACCGAAGCTCCGCACAAGCCCTTGATACAACGGTATTGACGTATCCTATCGTGTAATCATACCTTTTTGGCGCCGCCGCGCAAAGCGGGAAACGGTGTCTGGGAATATCGCCTGGAAGCTGTCTAAGCCGGGGCTGTAACCGCTGCGGCGGCTGTCTGCCTTTCGTGTAAGAATGATCATCTTTCGTATTATCGTGAAAAATCCGCAATGAGCGCCGGAATCTTCCTGCCGCGCTCGTTGCGGATTCTTATATTATACGATTTTCCATGTGACTTCTGTGCCGCCCTTGAAGCGGAATACCACCTTGCTCCTGGAATAGACTGTCACGGAGTCAACGACCGTGTTCCACAGCCCGGTGCTGAATTCCGTGACCAGTTCCTTGCTCTTGGCAAGTTCATCCAGGAAAAACGCGATCTGGCTTTTGCGAATATTCCGCCTGCTGATTTCCATGTTGGTGGCGTCAAGCCGCTCTTTATATTTTGCATATCTTTCCGCCAATGCCCCATATCTTTCGGCGTATGCGTTTTGATCGACCGAGATATGCGCGTTCTCCTCCACACACTTGCGAATCAGTCCCGCTGCGGCTTCGCATTCTTCGGACAATTCCGCCGCCTTTCGTTCCAGTTCCACAGTGTCGGTAATTTCAGCCAGGGCAATCCGGCAATTTTCAATGATCTCGGCTTTATTGCGGATGCACTTATTAAAGGCCCCCAGAAAAGCCGTTTTGATTTCCGCTTCCGTGAGATGCGGCGTATGGCATCCGGTTCCCGCGATGGTTCCCTTTCTGTACCGGCGGTTGCAGATCCAGACGGTGCGCTTGTATTTGTCCGTGGCGTGCCAGACTTTGCTGCCATACAACCCACCACATTCACCGCATATGATTCTGCTGGAAAAGGGATTTACGGCGCTGTATTTTGTGGGCAGTTCCTTCCGTCTCTGGATTTCAAACTGCACCAGGTCAAAGACCTGCGGAGACACAGTAGCCGAACAACAGGATTTCAAAATTGGGAGACTCACAGTAACGATAAACTCCGGTCTTCTGGAGCGGGATGTCACTGTAGGTCTCAATATCGACACTGAGTGTTTTCATAGGCACATCCTTTCGGAGCAGTGGAATATGGGTGGCGGGATTGCTCCCACCACCCGCTGGATGAGGATTACGATTTGTCGAGCTCCTTCATACGAGCCTCGTGATATTCCACCTCGCGCAGGGCACGCTCCTTCTCAAGCTGCTGGCGTTCGGCCTCCCACGCTGCGTTGCGCTTTTCACGCTTGCGGTCATCGATGGTGTCGATGATAGACCGGACAATCCAGAACACTGCCAAGAGCAGATAGAGGGAGAGCAGAAGGATGCAGAGAATGGTCGTAGCGTTCATCGTGGTCACCTCCATCAGTCAAGGAAATCGTCATCTTCGTCGGTGGCGAAGTCAGACTCGGCGCTGGCCTTGCCGCCCAGAGGCTCACCGTCACGAATCTTCTGCAGATTGTTCAGGCCGCAGGCGATGCCGCGATTGCCGGAGCTGTTGAACGCGTAAAACGTGATGCTGGCGCGACCGTACACACCGGAGTAGACCTCAGAGCGGGTCAGGATGGGATTGCGGTCGGCATCCACGATACCGGGAGCACTGGTGGCGTTGGCGTTGACGAAGTAGGCACCGGCATAGGCAGGGTCATCCGGACGCTCGGTATCGCCGTCGCGCAGCGGGGTCTTGATGGCGCTGAGGGCCGGGACAGACTTGCCGTTGCCCTTGAGCTTGGCCTCGCCCTCACGGTAGGCCGCTTCGATGGCTGCCTGAATCTTGGAGATGGTCTTGGTGTCGGACTTCGGGATGATGAGGCTGACCGAGTACTTCGGTGCGCCGCCGTTGATGCTCTTGGGCTCCCAGACGTTGGCGTAAGACCAGCGGGTGTCGGGGCCGGTGATGACCTTCATGGGATTGGCGAATTTGGTGTTCTTATTCATCGATGTTTTCCTCCATAAAATCATTTTTTGCTGTGTTCATAGCCGGACGCTTATCGATTTCCGGTACGAGCGTGGGTTTTCCCTGTGGCTTTTCAATGTAGGCCGTCAGGAGTTCGTCAAAGCGGGCCTTGCCGAGCAGCTTTGGCCAGGCCGGGGTTCGTAAAAATGGCAAGGGGCTTCTTCTGCGAGTGCAGGAGATCCATAACTCCATTGATTACTGGACCGAGGCGGTCATGTTCACTACGACGAACAACTCCTTCGGTCCGACAGAGATAAGCTATCTTGAAAATCGCTTCTGCAATATGGCGATTAATGCCGCTCCGCTTTTTTGCGTTTTGTCCGAAAAACTACCTGCTGCGGGTAGGGCGCAAAACAGCGGCACCCGGTAAAATGAAACCATAGTAGAGCGCAGAGGAACAAAAACAGAAAGAAAAGAGGTGTCGTCATGCAAGTAACTGCAAACAGGAAAATGATGATGTCAAGGTGTGCAGTGAGATGAAACGAGTATGGATGTCTATGCTGGCCTTGCTGTTGGTGCTCTGCCTGACGTCCTGCGGCGGCACCCCCTGAGTATTCTCCGTATGCGTGCATGAGTGTAGCGCTTTGTCTTTACAAGGTCGGC
>CBCTLT010000013.1:0-11531 GCA_965147785.1 uncultured Oscillospiraceae bacterium | reverse complement strand
AACCCGTCACCGAAGAAATGGCTGGTGGCACCCTGGAGGGCCTTCCGGTCATGCATCATGCATTCAATTGTATAGGTCCGTTCCGCACCGGCGAACTTTTCCTTATCCGTTTTCTGGCCCCGGATCACCGGCATGGCCAACACATTTTCACACAGGTCCGCATAGGTCTCCAGCTGCTGCTCCGTCTCGGCGATGGCCTCCTCCGCCGTGGCGTGCAGGGTATGGCCCTCCTGCCACAGGAACTCCCGATGCCGCAGGAAGGGACGGGAGGTCTTTTCCCACCGGAGCACGCTGCACCACTGGTTGTACAGCAGGGGCAGATCTCTCCAAGAATGGACAATATGGCTCCAATGGTCGCAGAACAGCGTCTCAGAGGTAGGCCGAACGCAGAGCCGCTCCTCCAGCTTTTCGCTGCCGCCATGGGTGACCCATGCGCATTCCGGAGCAAAGCCGGAAACGTGATCCTTCTCCTTCTGCAGCAGGCTCTCTGGAATCAGCATGGGCATGGATACGTTCACATGCCCAGTAGCCTTGAAGCGGTCATCCAGCTCCTTCTGGATATTCTCCCAGATGGCGTAGCCATATGGCCGGAGAATAAACATCCCCTTGGTGCTGGTATAGTCGATGAGCTCCGCCTTGGTACATACGTCGGTATACCACTTGGCGAAGTCCGTCTCCATATCGGTAATACGTTCCACCTGTTTCTTCTCTTTTGCCATAATCTTTCATCCTTTCACGCAGCGCCTTCCGCCCCGCGTTCGTCTCGTATCGCTTATGATACCACAATTATCCCGCACCTTCAAGAGCACTTTCCCGGATTTTGCATAGGATAGAGTAGAATTTCTCAAAAGGAGGCATTGGATGCAGAGCTATGAGTTTTACATAAAGCCCTCCCCGGGGGAATATGTGGATGCCACCGTTCCACTGTCCTCTTCCCCAGGCGCCATAATCTCCGGCCTTGTCACCGACCAGCAGACGCCGGTAGAAGGTGCGCTGGTCCTGCTGCTGGAGCAGGACTCCGGGCAACTGCTGTTTTACACCGTCACCGACACCCAGGGCCGGTTTTGGTTTGGCCCACTACCCGACGACACATTATATCTGCTCCGGGTCCAGAAGCTCAGCAACCAGACCCGCACGGTGGAGCTAACATAGCAAAAGGGAGGGTACCCCCTCCCTTTTATGATATCAGCTTATTTCTTCCAAAACAGCTTCGGAACAGCCCAGCAATGGGCGGACTGGAAAACAGCAGCAGCATTCCCACCAAAATTACCAAGGTCCACAGGCCAGGATGTGCCACCCGCTCCATCACACCATAATGATCCAGTGTTTTGATGACAAATCCATGGAGTAGATAAACCGGCAGCGTATTTTGCCCTATGTACGTCAGCACTGGAATTCTCCGATTCGGCATCCACGCCATGAAGGCCCCCAGGCAGACCACCGCAAAGGCCAGCAGCGTTGCTCGATTGATCACGCTGCCGCCTTTTTTCCCGTAAGGATATTTCCAATAAAGCCACTTGTGGGAGATCTCCTCCCGGAACAGGTATAGCACTAGGAATCCCACTGCCACCGCCAAAGCCAGAGCAATTCGCAGCAGCATCCGTCTGGATTTACCCTGTCCCTGCCACCAGGCTCCAATTTCTGCATTCCAGCCACGGCAGTAATATCCCAGCAAAAACATAGGAAACAGCGCCACCATCCGCTGAAAGCTGAGCACATAGCGCAGCTCCTGCTCCCAGCCGGTTAGCAGTGCCAACGCCAGTACCACCCCCAGCGCCAACACCTGCTGCTTCAGGTTTTTGACATCCAGCAGCGGCAGCAACAGCCGCCACAGGAACAAGGCCATCAGGAACCACATGAGCCAGTAGGGTTCCAGCAGCTTTAGTTCCTCCTCCGTTTTCCAGAAATACAGAGCAGCCACACTGTAAAGCACCTGGAACACCAGGTAGGGCAGCATCAGGGATCGAATGCAGTGCCGATCTGCGTATTTGGCAAAGTATCCGCTGATCCACACAAACAGGGGCATATGGAAAGAATAGATCACCAGGTAAACATAGTCCTGGATCGGCCCTTCCTGCAGTTCCAGCAAATGGCCCAAAACCACCAGGATCATGAGAAAACATCTGAAGTTGTCCATTCTTGCACTTCGCACCGGCTCCACCCCTTTGCGCTGATTGGATACTACAACAGGGAGGAAAGAGCTTTCGCCCTTTCCTCCATTTTTATCTGCGTCCTGCTCCGCCGCCGTGACCACCGCCGCCGCCGAAGCCGCCTCCACCGAAGCCACCGCCGCCGAAGCCACCGCCGTGGAAGCCACCGCCGCCAAAGCCGCCGTATCCGCCTGGCCCTCTGGGCGGTCTTGGTCCTCTCGGTCCTCCGCACCAGGTGGGCCCCAGGCACCACAACATACTCGGCCGCCGCATGGCGCCAAAAAACGCCACAATAAACACGACCACCACGATGAACGACAGAATCATGCTCAAAACATTTTGGATCGTTGCGCCCACCGCATGGGCTACCGACGCGCTTCCGCCACCAAAGGCTGCGGTGCCGTTTTCCACCCGGGTGGAATTATAGTTTTGCAGATCTACATTATAATAACTTTCATACCAGGAGAAAATCGCCTGCACCGTATCGTAGACGGCAGCATCATAATTGCCGCTGTCCAGGCTGTCATAGCAATACTCCTCCAGAATCTGCTCCAGCCGGCCGGCAGACAGATCGTTTTCAATACCGCTGCCGCTGGTGATCCAGCACTTTTTCTCCGCCGTCACCAGGACAAAGACAGTACCGTTGTTCTTCTCCTTGTCTCCCACGCCCCACTGGTTGATGACCTCATAGGCATATTCCTCCGTATTGAGATCATTCAGGAACTCCAATGTCACCACGGCCACCTGGCCGCCGCAGGCATTGGTAAGGGCAATATTCTGCCGGTTGATATAGTCCTTCGTGGCAGAGGACAGGCACTGGGCGTCGTCCACATAGTACACGCCGTTGGCCACATCCGGGGGAGAGACGATATCCGACGCAGCCCGGACCGGAACCGCAAACAGCGACACCAGCAGCAGCACCGCCAGGAACAGTCCGGAAAGCTTCCATTTTTTCATGCGTACTCCTCCACTTCTTCTACCCCGGTCAGCGCGCCAAACAGCTCCGCCGGGAAGCCGCCCAACACATGGTCATTGAACTGCCGGGCACCGGCATTGAAATCCGTGGCAAGCTTATCGATCTTCATTTCATAGGAGGCGATATCCGCTTTCAAGCTCTGACGGAACTCGTCGTCCTCCTGGGACAGGCTAAGGCTTTGCAGCTTTTGATCCAGGGTCTCCACCGCATCCGTCAGGGCAGTGTTGGCGTCGTATTTTTCCGAAAAGCCCTCCGCCGCCTCCAAATCACTGCAGGCCTGCTCCACCTGTTCCGTCTCAGCAGACGCATCATAACGAGCTGCGATCTTGCACAGATTTCTGGCGTATTCCACCCGGAGATCCAGGTTCGTGGAAATCCCGTAGCCGCTGCCGTCTACGCCCACATAAAACGCCTCGCTGGCAGACCGGCGTTCTGACGTCAGACTCCGAAAGGTTCCAAACAGCGTACCAAGTACCAGCACCGCAGCCAGTACGCCATAAGCTGTCCCCCGTTTTTTCATAGATTATCCTCTCACTTCCAAAAGCTTCTGCTTGAGCTCCCCTTCGATGCGGCGGAGCTCCACTTCGGCCGCCTGCCGTTTCTGACGGCCCTCGTTCTGGATCTGCACCACCTCATCCAGGGTGGAGATCAGGCTCTGATTGGTATGCTGCAGCGTTTCAATATCCACGATGCCCCGCTCCGATTCCTTGGCTGTCTCAATGGTAGCCATTTTCAGCATATCCGCATTTTTCTTCAGCAGGTTGTTGGTCATGTCCGACACCGCCCGCTGGGCCTCCATGGCCTGCTTGGAATGGGTAATTCCCAAAGCCAGCACCATCTGGCTCTTCCACAGGGGGATGGTATTGACCAAAGAGGTCTGGATCTTCTCCGTCATCAGGGTGTCATTATTCTGGATCATGCGGATCTGGGGACCCATCTGAATGGAGATCTGACGGGTCAGTTTCAGATCATAGAGCTTTTTCTCAAACCGCTCGCACATGGAGGCGTAGTCGTTGGCCGCCTGGGCATCCTCGGGCAGACCGCTCTGTTTGGCCTTTTCATAGAGCTCCACCAGGGTGGTGCTGCGCTCCTCCGCCAGTTTCTTCTCTCCCGCCAGGATATACATGGTCAGCTGTTTAAAGTACTCCAGATTCTTCTCGTACATCTGGTCCAGCAAGGCCACATCCTTCATCAGCGTCACCTGATGATTCTCCAGCTGCTCGGCAATCTTGTCCACGTTGGCTTCCGCTTTATCATACTTGATCTTCATATTCTGAATGTTATTGGTCGCCTTTTTGAACAGGCCGAACAGTCCCTTTTTCTCCTCTTCCTCAGCGGAAAAGCCCTTAAGCTCTGCCACAAGAGACGTAACCATCTCTCCCAGCTCTCCCATATCCTTGGTGCGCACCGCTCCCAGGGTGGACTCAGAGAAGCTGGCAATGTTCTTCTGGGCAGCTGCACCATACTGAAGCACCATGCCGGAATTGGTCAGGTCAATCTTTTCTGCAAATTCCAGCACCGCCTGCTGCTCCGCCGGGGTCAGGTTGGAAAGATCCGGTCCCGCCTCCGGCACCGGCTTATCTGCCTCCTGGGTTTCCAGCTTCAGCTCCGGCGTTGTGGTCAAATCAGGGGTCAGGGTCAGTTCAGGGATCTTCTCATCCATAGTAATTACTCCTTTATATTATATAGTATCGTGTTTCTGTTCCTCGGCCGTCAGCAGCCCTTCCGATTCCATTATCCGCTGCATCACCTGAATATCCGCCGAGATATCCATGGCCTCCGCTTCATACAAGTTGTCCAGTTGCTTTTGGAACGCCGCCTCCACCTTCCCCAACATCTCCTCGATCTTGTCCATGGTGGAGGTGATATTTTCCCCAGCAGCCTGCTGCCGCTCCAGGGCTCGATAGCGTCGCAGCAGCGTCACAGTGGTAGGAAGATAGTAATTGAGAAATTTTCTGGTACGGTTCAGCCGGGAGGTATCCTCCTCCAGGGCCACAAATATCTTGTTCCCCAAGATTTCCAAAGCATCCACATGGGCCCGGAGTCCAGGCTCCTTCACCGCATCCCCCAGGGTCTTCAATTCCTGGAGCCGCTCTCTACCCTGCAAAATCAGGGCATCCACCTCCGGATCACCGGAATCCGGCGGTGCCTGGGGCAATTCCACCTCTTCTACCGTCCCCGGGAAGAAGTGCCGCGCCACAAAATAGGCAGCCACCGTCACCGCAGCGTACACCAGATAATGCCACAAAAGATACATGGGCAGCAGCAGGCAGCAGAGCAGCCATACGCCCGCCGCAACGTAAACAGGAATTACAGATCTGTGTATAATTTTTTTCAATATAATTCACCTTCTGTGGGTTCATTTTACCGCATCCTGCTTTTCCTGTCAAGAATTATTGACAGCGGTTGACACCCTTCCAAAATCATATTATACTGAGTATTATAATTCTTTTCGCCCACAATTTCTATACATAGTTTATTTCTTTACACATTGTTTACCGCCGGGCTTTCCCTGCGGCCTTTTTACGCCTGAAGAAAACAAAAAAGAAGGGATTTTCACATGATGACACTTCACGAATTTCGGCAAGCCAGAGATCTGCTGGCCGGAATCCTATCCGACACCAGTCTGATCTACAGTCCCCATTTTTCCAAGCAGTGTGGGGGGCACGTTTATTTGAAACCGGAAAACATGCAGCTCACCGGGGCCTATAAAGTCCGGGGCGCCTGCTTCAAGGTCTCCACCCTCACCGAGGAAGAACGGGCCCGGGGGCTGGTCACCGCCTCGGCAGGCAATCATGCCCAGGGCGTGGCCTTCGCAGCCCAGCGTGCCGGAGTTCCCGCCACCATCGTTATGCCCACCACCACGCCCCTGGTCAAGGTAAACAACACCAAGGACTACGGTGCCAACGTGGTCATGGAGGGAGACTGCTTCGATGAGTCCGCGGCTGTCGCTGCCCGATTGGCCGAAGAACAGGGCCTAACCTACATTCATCCATTCAATGATCTCACCGTAGCCACCGGCCAAGGCACCATCGCCTACGAGATCTTTAAGGACCTGCCCGATGTGGACATGATTTTAGTTCCCATTGGCGGCGGCGGATTGGCTGCCGGCGTCTCCACCTTGACCAAGCTGCTCAACCCCAACGTGAAGGTCATCGGCGTGGAACCCGAGGGCGCAGCCTCCATGAAAGCTGCTTTGCAGGCCGGCCATCCTGTGACCCTGCCCTCTGTCAATACCATTGCCGACGGCGTGGCGGTCAAAACCGTGGGCGATCAGGTATTCCCCTACATCAAAGAGAACCTGGACGACATCATCACAATCCATGACGACGAGCTGGTGGAAACCTTCCTGGACATGATGGAAAAGCACAAGATGGTGGTGGAAAATTCCGGCCTGCTCACCGTGGCAGCTTTGCAGCATATCGATTGCAAAGGCAAATTCGTGGTGCCCATTCTCAGCGGCGGCAACATGGACGTCATCACCATGAGCAGCCTGATCCAGCATGGTCTGATTCACCGGGGTCGGGTCTTCACCTTCTCCGTCATGCTGCCGGACCGTCCGGGCGAGCTGCTGCGGGTGGCCAAGATCGTGGCCGATCAGCAAGGAAACATCATTAAACTGGAGCACAACCAGTTTGTCTCCATCAACCGGCAGGCCGAAGTGGAATTGCGGGTCACCCTAGAGGCCTTTGGCCACGCCCACAAGCAGGCCATTGTCAAGTCCTTGGAAGATCAGGGCTATACCGTAAAAATTGTTCCGGCTACCGCCACATTCGGCTAATCAGGAGGTCTTACACTATGCCAAAAGTTGCACCATCTATTCTTTCCGCAGATTTTGTCAATCTGGAGCGCGACATCCGCCACGTGGGCCAATGCGGCGCAGACTATATCCATATCGACGTGATGGACGGCCTGTTCGTCCCCAACATCACCATCGGTATCCCCGTAGTGGCCGCCATCCGCAAGATTACCGATCTGCCCCTGGACGTCCATCTGATGATTGACCGGCCCCTTCGCTATGTGGAACGGTTTTGCGAAGCCGGTGCCGACATCCTCACCATCCATACCGAAGCTGACACCGTGGAAAACAACCAGGAGGCGCTGCGCCGCATCCGCGCAAAGGGCGTCCGTGCCGCGGTTTCCATTAAGCCAAATACCCCCATCACCGCCATCGATCCCTATATGGATCTGCTGGACATGATCCTGGTGATGACGGTGGAGCCCGGCTTTGGCGGACAGAAGTTTATGGAAGATATGATGCCCAAAGTCCGGGCCCTTCGAAAAATTATTGACGTCCGTGCCCCCGGCGTAGAGTTGGAAGTGGACGGCGGCGTTAATTTGGAGACCGCGAAAACCTGCGTTGCCTCCGGCGCCAATGTGCTGGTGGCAGGTTCGGCGCTGTTTAAGGCCCCAGATACCGCACATTTCATCCGTACCATTCAGACTATGATTTAAATTATTCCATCCCCCGCAGCCTTTTTTCATTTTATTACAACGCCCGTGTTTGTTTGCTATTTTTTGTTACACTTTTTTCACTTTTGGACTGTTCAAACCGAGAAATCTGTGCTATAATCCAACCATATTGCAATCAACGCGGAAAGGAGCGGTCCTTATGACCAAACATCGTATTTCAATATTGCTTCTTGCGGTCCTGACCGTAGCGATATTCTGTGCCTGCGGCGATACTGTGGAAACCTCTTCCGAGCCGGAAGGCATTCAGACCTTCGGCATGGACGTGGATCCCTCATCGGAGCCTAACACAGGCGAGGTCATCGGCGGTGAAACCACCCCCGACGCCTCCAGCACCAAGAATCCCTCCGGCCCCGTGGTAGAAGGCGATACCGAATCCTCTGCCCAGCCCTCGGAGTCCACTAGCACCTCTTCCCCCTCTACCGCTCCCACTGCCACCAGACCCCCCAGTACATCGACACCCACCTCGGAGCCCTCTGAATCTCCGTCGGCCAGTCCTGCCATCTCTCCTCCGGCTCCCGCTTCCACCGCCACAGCAGACGAGGCAGCAGCCTATGTGGGGCAGCCCCTCTCCGATTTGATCGCGGATCTGGGCTATCCCATCCGTTCGGACTATGAAGACGTAGACGAAGATGATCCCGACGCTGGCAGGATCGGAACCCTGTATTTTGACGGTTTTACTGTTACCACCCTGCGGGATAACGACGGCGAAACAATCACCGCCGTCACCCCGGACTGACAATATGCGCACTACGCCTGGGCTAAAATGCCCAGGCGTTTTTTTGACACCGCACATACGGTTGCAAGACAAACCAAAGCGGCCCTTTTCATTTTCTTGCGTATCCGGTATACTAATCTCGTTAGAAGTCAAACTGGCTTCTTCCGGCCTTGCGCCGGAATCTTTACAAAAAGGAGAGTTTTCATGAAAACCTTTACTGCTCCAGAAGGCAAGCTGGTCACCGTATTGGTCGACGGCGTCGAGGTTTCCTATGTGCCCGGGAAAGAATATCCCGACAATGCGGAATTTGTCGTCACCACTCCTATGACGGAACAGCCTGCCAGCTTTGACAAACGTGGTATTGAGCCCTACCGTGCCGCCATCATGGTCACCAAGGACGGCATTGACGAGGCAAATTCCGTCAAAGCTGCCATCCAGGGTGGAACCGTTACCGCAGAGGGAATGGACGGCGTTCAGATCCACTCCACATCTGATGACTTCTCTGCCGTGGTTTCCGTTGGCGGCAAATACACCATCAAGAACTCTGTTCTGAATTTCGATACCAAATCCGATGGAAAGCACGTCTGCGATTTCTCCGGCTATGGTTCCGTGATGGCTGCCTTCAAGGACGCCAAGCTCACCGTAGAGAAAACCTACATCAACTCCGTGGGCGTGGCAAAGCCCGCTGTGTTCTGCGACGACCGTTCCGAGTGTCTGTTCAAGGACTGCAACGTCACCGTTCGTGGCGGCACCCTGTACGATGGCTATGTCAACTCTGCCAACCAGAAGACCATGGTGGCTCCTCCCTGGGTGCTGGGCATCGGCGGCAACGCCCGTGGCGTCAACCTGGAGGGCGACCGCGGCACTGCCTATGTGGTCAACACCTGCTTCAAGGCCAACCAGTGGGGCGTACTGTCCACCGATGCAGGCCAGAACATGCACCTGTATGTGGCCGATTCCGACATGATCCTCCTGGGTGAGAACATCCCCTTCTCCGACACGAAGGATCCTTATACCACCAAATATGGCTCCGGCTACGGTTCCTACATCATTGGCAACGCCTACGAGGAGTTCTCCGGCGTAGACATCAAAGTCGGCACCCATGGTGCTGTCCTTCGCGGCGGCACCGGCATCTACAAGTCCTCCAAGGGCACCATTAAGTTTGTTTCCCCCATCACCGGTGAGACGGTATATGAGGCACCCGGCAAGGGCCGGATCACCCGGATCGACTGCGAATTCGGTGTCATGGCCCATGGCGACGGCAAGATCGTGTATACTGAGGGTACCGAGGTCAATGCAAACAACGCTGTATTCCTGCTGAAGGCCGGCGGCGTCACCTGTAACGTAGAGGACGGTGCGAAGCTGAACTCCGGCAACGGCGTGATTCTGCAGATGATGGACGACGACGACAGCCTGGTGGGTGCTAAGATGACCGATGCAGGCCCCATGTTCAACACCGAATTTAACGAGGCTCCTGGCTGGCCTTCCGAGAACGGGCAGATCACCTCCAAAATGCCGCCTAAGCCCGCAGGTGGTCCCGGCGGTCCTGGCGGCCCCGGTGGCCCTGGTGGTCCTGGTGGTCCCGGCGGTCCTGGCGGCCCTGGTGGTCCTGGCATGATGGCTCCTGTAAAGCCTGACACCTTCCTCAACGCCACGGATGTTACGTTGAACGGCAATGTCTACAACGGTACCGGTTACTATGGCGAGAAGGCCAAGCCTCTGTTCGTGACGCTGGGCAAGGGTGCTGTCCTCAACGGCGCCATCTCCGCCACAGAGACTCGTCATATCGACGAGAACGGCAAGCAGAACACCCATTTCACCATCAAGGAGTTCTACTATCTGGCCCATGTAGAAAACCGCAACTTCTTCAACGGTGACAACACTGTGGAAGTCACCCTGAAGGACGGCGCTGTTTGGAACGTCACCGCCCCCGGCATCATCAACAAGCTCACTGTGGGCGAGGGTTGCACACTCAACGGTGTGGTAACAGAGAATGCCGACGGCACTTTGACCGTTTCTCCCAAGGCCTGATCGTCTGCATGTCTTTAGCTTAATTACCCGGCAGCATTTTGCTGCCGGGTTTTTCTTTTTCTCTGCAACTTTTCCAGAATTTATGCGTCAATATTAGTGACCATATTTTTAAATTGGAATGGAGGAATGAACATGAAAAAGATCAGGATTTTGCTCCCCTTGCTGCTGGTCCTTTCCCTGCTGGCTGCCTGCGGTGCAACAGCCCAATCTGAAACGGCAGATACAGCTGCGAATGCAGGCACCTACCAAGAAGTCGCCACCGAGGATACCATGACCGAGGTACCGGAAGCTGCTCCCGCAGAGGGGGAAACCGCTTCCACCGAAGCCCAGAGCACCTCCGGCATTACAGAAGGCACCGCCACAGAAGGAGACCTTTCGGAGCGAATCATCTACTCTGCCTACGCGGAGATCGAGACCACCGATTTTGACGCAAGCCTGGAGGCCGTCTACGGCCTGCTGGATCAGTACGATGCCTTTGTGGAGAATTCCTCCGTAAACGGTAGCAATCTCTATGACACCTACTCTGGTACGGTGTCCCATCGCAGCGCTTCCTTTACCCTGCGGGTTCCCAAGGAATCCTATTCCGCCATGACCTCAGGCCTGGACGCTGTTGGCAACGTGACCTATCTCAGCAGCAACGCTGAAAATATCACCGCCCAATATACCGATACGGAATCTCAGCTCAGCGCCTACGAGCTGCAAGAGGAGCGACTGCTGGATATCCTGTCCCAGGCGGAAAATGTGGAAGATATGATTGAACTGGAAAGTCGGCTCAGTGAGATTCGATACCAGAAAGAAGCTCTCACCTCCCAGCTCAAGAACTGGGACAACCAGGTGGCGTATAGCTCCGTGACGCTTTCGCTCCAGGAGGTCCAGGTGCTGACGCCGGAGCCTCAGGAGGAAAAAACCTACTGGCAGCAAGTGGGAGACGGCTTCCTCGCCACTGTCAACTGGATGGGACGGGCCGGAAAAGCGCTGTTCCGTGTCTTTGTGGCTGCGCTCCCGATTCTCCTTCCCATTGCCGCAGTGATCGTCATCACCGTTTTGCTGTGCCGTCGAAAAAAGAAGCATGTCAAATCCGGCACGCCTCAGCCGCCCTCTGATCCGCCAAAAGCATAGGCTTTATCGTACCGTTTGTATCCAATTTGTTTCCATCTTGTTCCTTTACATTTTCTCCCGGCAATTC
>CBCTLT010000012.1:0-11894 GCA_965147785.1 uncultured Oscillospiraceae bacterium | reverse complement strand
GTTGCTCAGAAATGTACCGGCTGCGCCCATCTGCTGGATCATGGGGCCAAGCTGCCACGGTGTGTGGAGGCCTGTCCCACGGATGCCATGATGTTCGGGGAAGAGGAGGAGCTTCAGGACTATATTGAAGGCGCTACGGTGTTAAAGCCCGAAACCGGTTCAGCTCCGCGGGTGTATTATCGCAACATTCCCGGTCAGTTTATAGCCGGTACGGTCTATGATCCGGTGGAAAAAGAGGTGGTCATTGGGGCTCGGTGTCTGCTGAACTCCGGAGGAAAGCGTTGGGAAACCAGAACCGATGAATATGGGGATTTCTGGTTTAATGACCTGCCGGTGGGGCTTTATGATCTTTCTATTCAGATGAAGGGGTATCAGGTGAAGCTGTTTGAAAAGCTGCGCACCAGACAGTGCGTCAACCTGGGGGATATTCCCCTGACGCGGGAACCCTAAACCATAAATGTTTGCACAGGCATGGAACTGCAAATGACGGTTCCATGCCTGGTTGTTATCATCCAGAAAAATATTCCTGAAAAGCCCTTGACAAGGGATAAGATATGGGGTAATATAATGAAGGTTAGAAATATCTAACTTATTTTTATGCTATAGAGTTAGAAGAAACTAATTTTGAGTCAAAAGAAGGTGAAGTTATGATGCCCCTTTCCTTAGCTGCCGTTGGAGAAGAACAGACGGTGCTGCGGATCGGCGGGAAGCCGGAGGTCAAAAAGCATTTGGAAAACCTGGGCTTTGTGGCCGGCAGTAGGGTGAAGGTGATCACCATGCTGAGCGGGAATGTGATCGTCCAGGTGAAAGAGGCAAGGGTGGCCATCAGTCGTGAAATGGCGCAGAAGATTTTGGTATGATTGGGCTGCGCAAGATATAAAGGAGGAATTGCAGATGAAGACCCTGAGAAGCGCCAAAGTAGGGGATACTGGCAGGGTGGTAAAGCTCCATGGCGCTGGCGCGGTGAAGCGTCGGATTATGGATATGGGGATCACCAAGGGGGTGGAGGTTTATGTCCGCAAGGTTGCGCCCCTGGGAGACCCGGTAGAGGTTACGGTCCGGGGCTATGAGCTTTCCCTGCGGAAGGCGGATGCGGAGATGATCGAAATCGAATGATGACAAAATATTTTTTTGTTATGCGGTTAGATTAGACTAATCTTGAAAGAGAGGAACGATATGATGGATCTGAGAATTGCACTGGCGGGCAATCCCAACAGCGGCAAAACCACATTGTTCAACGCGCTCACCGGCGCTAATCAGTTCGTGGGAAACTGGCCCGGCGTTACCGTGGAGAAAAAAGAGGGAAAACTGAAAAAACATAGCGGCGTGACCATTACTGACTTGCCGGGCATTTATTCTCTATCTCCCTACACCCTGGAAGAAGTGGTGGCCCGGGACTATCTGATCCAGCAGCGGCCGGATGTGATCCTGAACATAGTGGATGGCACCAATCTGGAGCGAAACCTGTATCTTACCACTCAGCTCACAGAGTTGGGCATCCCCGTGGTGGTAGCGGTCAATATGATGGACGTGGTTCGGAAAAACGGCGACAAAATCAATACCCAGGAACTGGCCAGGGCTTTGGGCTGCAAGGTGGTGGAGATTTCCGCGCTGAAGGGAGACGGCGTCATGGAGGCGGCAGAGGCGGCTGTCGCTGCGGCAAAGGGAGGCAGGACCGTTCCCATGCACACCTTCTCCGGTGAAGTGGAGCATGCCATTGCCCACATTGAGGAGGCTGCGGTACATAATTTGCCGGAGGAACAGCAGCGGTGGTATGCCATCAAAATCTTTGAACGGGATGACAAAGTTCTAGCACAGTTGCAACTTAACAAAAATGTCCTAGATCATATTGAAAAGGACATTCGGACTGCAGAGGCAGAGTTGGACGATGATGCGGAGAGCATCATCACCAATGAGCGCTATGTATACATCGCTTCTATCATTCAGGGCTGCTATCAGAAAAAATCCCGGGGGAAACTCTCTACCTCCGATAAGATCGACCGGGTAATCACCAATCGTTGGGCGGCGTTGCCGATCTTTGCGGTGGTGATGTATCTGGTGTACTGGATCTCCATGGGACCCTTCGGATCCTTCCTGACCGATTGGACCAACGATGTGTTTGGCGCGGAATGGCTCCAAGGCGGTGCAGCTGTGCTGATGGAAAAGGCCGGTGCGGCGGATTGGCTTTCCGGTTTGGTGGTTGACGGCATCGTAGGCGGTGTAGGTGCGGTGCTGGGCTTTGTGCCTCAGATGCTGGTGCTGTTCCTGTTGCTGGCCATCCTGGAGGACTGCGGCTATATGGCCCGGATCGCCTTCATCATGGACCGGATCTTCCGGAAATTCGGCCTGTCTGGCAAGTCCTTTATCCCTATGCTCATTGGCACCGGATGCGGTGTCCCCGGCGTCATGGCCTCCCGTACCATTGAAAATGAACGGGATCGCCGGATGACGATTATGACGACCTGCTTCATTCCCTGCGGGGCAAAGATGCCCATTATCGGTCTGATTGCCGGCGCTTTGTTCGGGGGCAGCGGTCTGGTGGCGGTATCCGCCTATTTTGTGGGCGTAGCAGCCATCATCATTTCCGGCATTATGCTGAAGAAAACAAAGCCCTTTGCGGGAGATCCTGCTCCCTTTGTTATGGAGTTGCCTGCTTATCATCTGCCTACAGTAGGCAATGTACTTCGGGGTATGTGGGAGCGTGGCTGGTCCTTTATCAAAAAGGCCGGTACCATCATTCTTCTGTCCTCCATTGTGCTCTGGTTCCTCCAGGGCTTCGGATGGGAGAACGGGGCCTTCGGTATGGTGGAAGATATGAACAATTCTGTGCTGGCGGCCATCGGCAATGCGGTCTGCGTGATCTTCGCGCCCCTGGGCTTTGGCAACTGGAGAGCTACTGTGGCCACGGTGACTGGATTGATCGCAAAGGAAAATGTGGTTGCAACCTTTGCTATTTTGTACAACTACGCCGGAGAAGTGGCTGAGAACGGTGATGAGATCTGGGGCCTGGTGGCGGCGGACTATACGCAGCTGAGCGCTTATAGCTTCATGATCTTCAATCTCCTCTGCGCCCCCTGCTTTGCGGCTATGGGCGCCATCAAGCGGGAAATGAACAACTGGAAGTGGACCTGCTTTGCCATCGGGTATATGTGCCTGTTTGCCTACGCAGTGTCTCTGATGGTATATCAGATTGGCAGTGCGGTCACCGGAAATCTCAATCCTGTGGGACTGATTTGTGCACTGATTGTTCTTGGCCTGATGCTTTATATGCTGTTCCGGCCCTATCGGGAGGCGAACCGCCTCACTAGAGCTGTCAGCGTATAAAAACGGAGGTGGATATGATTCTAACATGGATTCTAGCCAATCTGGGTACTCTTGTGATTATCATGGTGCTGCTGGCTGTGGTAGGTCTTATAATCTGGGGAATGCTGCGGGACCGGCGCAAGGGCAAATGCACCTGCGGTTGCAGCTGCCAAGGCTGTGCCATGGGTGGGATCTGCCATCCGAAAAAGAAATAACTGAATGATTCCTTTTTCATCCATTTTATTGGAGCGCTGCCACTGTGGCAGCGCTCCAATGCTTGCCGGAGGCGCTTCGGAGATGGAGAATCGCCTTGCAAAACCGTATGCCCTGGGGTATAATACGGGAGTAACGATGGGCGGTTTCACTGATTCCGCGTGTTAATTGACATGGCTTGACAGAGAGAACCTGGGGGTGTTTGCGATGAAATCTGCTGATTCCTGGTATCGATCCCGAAACCTGCTGCTGGTATGTCTTTGCGTCCTGTTTTTGTTTTTGTTGCTGCTCAACTGTCTGACACCCTACATTGCCGACGACTATGGGTATCGACTGGGATTTCATAACAAGGAACCCCTAGAGAGTTTGGGGGACGTGGCCCGCTCCATGTACGTCCATTGCTTTGCCATGAATGGACGAGTGGTCAGTCATTCCCTGGAGCAGATTTTTATGCTGATGCCCAAGCTGGTGTTTAATATTTGCAATGCGGCTGTCTTTACCGGGCTCATTTACCTGATGTACCGGGTGGTCAATTTGGGCCGGAAGCGGAACGTGCTGCTGCTGGTGGCAGTGGGGATGGCGTTCTGGTACTTTATGCCCGTATTTGGCCAGGTGGCTTTGTGGCAGGTAGGAGCTCTAAACTATCTCTGGGCACTGCTGGTTGGCCTGGGCCTGATGCTTCCCTATATCTATTGCTTTTACAAAAGAATTGAACTTTTGAAGCGGATATGGCAAAAGGCAATATTTTGCGTGCTGGCTTTTTTTGCAGGCATGTATTCTGAAGTCACGTCCTTTGTAGCCATTCTGCTGTCCCTGATTTTGCTGGTACTGACCATGGCCTTACATCAGGAAAAGCGGAAAACATGGCTTTGGATTCCTCTGGGATTGGCTGCGGCAGGTTTTCTTGTGATGATGCTGATGCCTGCGGAGATGTCTGCCAAGCAGGGCGAGCTTACGCTGGAAGCGCTGATGAAGAATTTTTCTGCCGTCACCGAGTTGCTTCGGCAGCATCTGCTGGTGCTCTGCCTGACCTGGGCAGTTATGTTTGCGCTAGGATGCTGGCTTCAGGCAGATCGTGACCGGCTGATCCTGTCTGGCCTGTTTGTGTTTGGGGCCTTAACCGCCAGCTATATGCTGATTGTGGCTTCCTATATTCCGGAGCGGTGCCTCTGCACCACCACCATGCTGCTGATTTTGGCCTGCGGAGTCCTGGTACCGGAGCTGCTGCGAAAAAAGAGCGGCGCCCTTTGTGCCTGCGGCGGTGCAGTTTTGACGGTGGCGTTTTTGTTCCAGCTGGTGACAGGCAGTTATGAAATCTGGCGGAATTATTCCAACTTTATGTCTCGGGAACAGCTGATTGCAGAATATGTTGCCGCTGGAGAGACGGACTTGGTTTTGCCTCTTGTCCACGCTAATTCGGAATACAGCGCGTTTTGGGGCATCAAGGATCTGGATACGGAGACGACAGATACCTGGCCCAACACCCAGATGGCAAAATACTATGGTGTAAACAGCATCATTGGCTATTGATCGTGAAAGGGGGAAATGGAATGGTTTCAGTCATTCTCCCGGCGTACAATGAAGAGCAGATGATTCATACTGCGGCGAAGACCGTATCTGGCATTTTGGAGACGGCGCAGATTGACTACCAACTGGTGTTTGTGGACGACGGTTCTAAAGATCGGACCTGGGAGCTGATTGTGCAGGAGTCTCAAGAAAACATCCATGTGACCGGGATCCATTTCAGCCGCAATTTTGGAAAAGAGTCGGCCATGTTTGCTGGGCTGGAACGGGCCACAGGAGACTGCTGCGTTGTGATGGACTGCGATCTTCAGCATCCGCCGGAAAAGATTGTGGAGATGTACCGGCTATGGCAGCAGGGGGCAGAGGTAGTGGAGGGCGTCAAAGAGGATCGAGGGAAGGAAAGCGGATCCCATCGCGTGGCGGCCAACCTGTTTTACCGGCTGATCAGCCGGGCCACGGGGATGGATATGTCCAATGCTTCAGACTTCAAGTTGCTGGATCGGAAGGTGGTGGATACCCTGAACCAGATGCCGGAACGAAACGCGTTTTTTCGAGCGTTGACTTATTGGGTGGGCTATCAAAAAGCGGAGGTATCTTATCAGGTACGGCCACGGACGGTAGGGGAGACCAAATGGTCCACCAGAGCCCTGATTCGCTATGGACTGACCAATCTGGCATCCTTTTCCACGGCGCCTATGCAGATCGTCTCCTGGTTTGGGGTGGGTTTTTTATTCCTGGCGCTGGTGCTGGGGATTCAGACTCTGGTAAACAAGTTTACGGGACAGGCTTTAGAGGGGTTCACCACCGTGATACTGATTCAGCTTCTTGCCTGTGGGCTGATTATGCTGAGCCTGGGGATCATCGGGTTTTATGTGGCCCGCATCTATGAGGAACTGAAGGGCAGACCCAGATATATTGTCTCGGAAACCTGCGGATCCTTTCAGGTGCCGCCACCGAAGAACAAAGAATAGAGATTCAGAAAAATGCCGCGGGACAAACGCTCATCCCGCGGCATTTTTTACTGAAATTTTACCAGGCAAACTTGATATTCGCTATTTGTTATGCTATATTGCACTCAGTTCGGGGAGGCTGCGGCAAAGGACCTAGCCGTGGTGTTTGGGATAGGGCTGAGATTGGTCGGTACGCTCCAGAATATAGTCGGTGGAGGTGCCGAAATAATCTGCCAGACGGATCAACGTTTCCAGGGGCAGCTGCCGCTTTCCGTTCTCGTATTGGGAATATGTGTTTTGACTGATGCTGAGATAGGAGGCCAGCTCCTGCTGTGTGACGTCATGATCTTCCCGAATGTCTTTTAAACGCATTGTATCACCCGACAGAGATTATAGAATATCTCTAATTGAGATATTGACATATATCTCAAAATGAGATATTCTAAAGCAGTCAAATTTTGTAGAAAGAGAAAAGGAGCGAGTGGATTGAGTCTGATTGTACATAGCTTATCCAAAAAATACGGCGATAAAACTGCGCTGGAAAATTTGAGCTTTGAAATGCAGTCGCCGGGTGTTTTTGCCCTACTGGGGACCAACGGCGCCGGCAAAACAACAGCCATCCGCATGATCCTGGGGATGTTGTCCCGGGATAGTGGCGAGGTGCTCTGGAACGGTGCACCACTGGATACAGCCACCTGCAACGTGGGGTATCTGGCGGAAGAACGGGGCCTTTATCCCAAATATGCCCTGATGGATCAGCTGCTTTATTTTGCGGGACTCCGTGGCGTGCCCAAGGAAGAGGCCAAACGGCGGATCAAAAGCTGGGCAGAGCGTCTGGAGGTGGAAGAATATCTCTATCCCACCACGGTCAGCCGCCGTCGGGGCCGGAAATTGCAGCAGCCCAAAAAGGCGGATCAGCTGTCCAAGGGCAACCAGCAGAAAATTCAATTTATGACGGCCTTGCTGTCGGACCCGGAACTCATCATTCTGGATGAGCCCATGAGCGGGTTAGATCCAGTGAATACGGACCTGTTTCGAAACATCATTCGGGAAGAGGTGGACAAGGGGAAATACCTGATTATGTCCAGCCACCAGATGGCTACGGTGGAGGAATTCTGCACGGACATCGTGATCCTCAACCGCAGCAAGACTGTATTGCAGGGAAACTTGAACGAGATCAAAAAGAGCTATGGGCGAATCAACCTGTCCCTCAAGACGGAAAAGGATATTTCGGCCCAGATTGCAGCAGCCGGAGTTCAGGTGCTGACGGAGAAGGAATATGAGTACGAGCTGCGGGTGACGGGGGAGCAGCAGGCCAACGATCTGCTCTCCCGGCTCATTGCCGATGGTGTACCCATGATCCGCTTTGATCTCCGGGAGCCGTCCCTCCATGAGATCTTCGTTGAGAAGGTAGGTGGGAGCCATGGGGATGCATAAGAGCGATTTTACCGGTACAGGAAAGGTCTATGCCTTTACGCTGCAGCAGTTTTTCAGAGGAACCGCCAATTTTGTGACGCTGGTGATCCTGCTGCTCATGGCTCTGTTCAGCGTGCCCACGGTGACGCTGCTTCAGGGGGGCGGTCAAAAGGTATCTGACGATGCCATTGAGACGGCATATGTGTACAATGAAACAGGCCTTGATCTGGATCTTAGCACCCTGGATGTATCCCAGGTCCAAGAGACGTCAGAATCGGTGGAGGCCTTGGGAGAGGATCAGGCGGAAATCCGGTTCTATGTTGATGAAACGGGGTACCAGGTTTCGGTTCGCTGCCGGGATACCGCGGCAGGGAATCTTCTGGCCCAGCAGGCCAGAACCATTCTGGAGGATGCCCGGTATGGAGCCCTGGGAGCCACGGAGGCCCAGCTGGATACCATCACCGGTGGCTTTACCACCCAGGTGGATACGGTGAGCGGTTATCTGGATTCTACAAAGCTGGACTTTGATGACGCCTTTGCCATCCAGTATGTCTATGCGATCCTGGTGATGATCCTGAGCCTGTTTTCCTCTGCCTATATCGTTCGCACCGTGATTGAGGAAAAGTCCTCCAAGCTGGTGGAGACGCTGATGGTCAGCGTCCGGCCTTTGGCCCTGATTGTGGGTAAGATTTTGGCGGTGATGACCTATATGTTCGCGGTGTTGGTAGCATTGGCCCTGGCAATGACGGTGAGCTATGTGGTCACCGGGATGTTCTTGACGGTCCAGTCTCCCTTTGCCATGCTGGAGGGGATGGGACTGAATCTCCAAGGGATGCATATTGGTGTGAGCACCATCTTTATTGTGGTCATCAGTCTCCTGCTGGGTTATTTCACCTTTGCTATTCTGGGGGGCCTGTTCGGCACCGCCTGTTCCTCCATGGAGGACATGGAGTCGGCCAATCTTACCGTGGTGCTGGTGGTTATGGCGGGGTACATGGTGTCCTGCTTTACGGCAGGCGTGGATAGTCGGGCCTTTGGGTTCGTGGTATCCTATGTGCCTGTGGCATCCATCTTTTGTGCTCCAGTGCAGTATGTCTGCGGCAATATTGGGTTCGGGGCTCTGTGTGGGGCCTGGGTGGTACAGCTGGCAGTGCTGGCTCTGCTGGCCTGGTTCTGTGCCAGAATTTATCAGGCCCTTTTGCTCTATCGGGGCAGCAGGGTAAAGCTGTCGGGCATGCTGAAGCTGGCCCGTCAGCAGAAAGGAGGCAGAGCCCAGTGAAACGGGAATTTCAACATTTTCCAAAGATTTTTTCCTTTACCCTGATCCAGCATATCAAGAGTAAGGGGTATCGGAACATGACCATCGCCCTGGGAATCCTGCTGCTGGTCCTGCCGGCCTTTTTGATGATTTTAGCGTCAGCAGCGGGAGACAGCACAGAGCCGGCCTATGTGCCCGGAACCATTGCCCGGGTCTATGTGGTGGATCCGGAAACCGAGACGGATTATGCGCTGCTCAATCAGATGGGTGACCCGGATTTTTCCGAGATTGACTATGAAAGAATGGTTTCCCTGGAGGATGCTGCCCAGGCAGCCCGGGGCAGCACCGATAGCCTGATTCTGCTGGTGGAACAGGGGAGTCCTGTGAAACTGCAGGTACTGTTGCCGGAGGAGACCACTTTGGAGAAATCCGATGCGTCCTATTACGCTGCCTTTTTGGATACAGCCTATGGCACCATTTTGGCTGAAAAATCTGGTCTGGATCAAACCCAACTGGCTGGCCTCTTGATTCCGGTCAGTACGGAGGTGGAGACTACGGATGCCGAAGGGACGGAGGCCCAGGATCCTCTGGAAGCCTTGCGGGAGGTCATCGCCATGGTGCTGCCCTATGTGGTGATCCTGGTGCTGTATTTTATGATCCTGGCCTATGGTCAGGGGGTGGCCAACAGCGTTCTGATGGAGAAAACCTCCAAGCTGGTGGATACCTTCCTGGTGACGGTACGGCCTGGGGCCATGATGATGGGCAAAGTGCTGGCCATTGCCCTTAGCGGTGTAATGCAACTCTTGATCTGGGTGGCCTGTTTAGCTATCAGTTTGGGGGTCGGAACTGCACTGGTGAAGGCCATGGACCCAGGAACGGATCTGGCCATCATTCAGCTCTTTGACCTGTTTGGTACTATGGATGGCCTGTTCTCTGTGGGAGGTATTGTAGCCGCGCTGCTGATATTCCTGACGGGCTTCCTCATGTACTGCGCCCTTGCGGCCATCGGCGGTTCTCTGGCCAGCAAGCCGGAGGACCTGTCCAGCACCAATTTCCTGTTTACCATGGCTCTGGTGATTAGCTTTTTCTGCGTGCTCTACAGCAGCAGTATCATTGGTGGGGACGGCTACACCTGGCAGATCTATGTGCCCTTTACCGCTATGCTGGTGGTACCCAGTTTGGCGCTGCTGGGGGAGATCTCCGCACTCCAATTTGCGTTGTCCCTGGGACTTACCATTGTGGCGACCGTTGCGCTGATCTATTTCGCAGGGAAGATCTATCGGCTGATGATCTTGCGAAAGGGCAACCCCATTTCTCCTACCAAGATTTTTGAACTGCTCCGGGGAAAGGAAACCCCAGAGCAATGACAAAAAACGGACCGGATTTGACGGAATGCGTCAAGTCCGGTCCGTTCTGCATCAATGCCCGATTGTTTTTGGAGCTGGATTGGAGTATAATGATGGTAAAACCAAGGACAATGGGAAGGGGCTGGGCGTATGGATATGAAACAGCTGCACTACTTTCTGAAAGTGGTGGAGCACCTGAACTTCAGCAGGGCTGCAGAGGCCCTGTATATTTCCCAGCCGGCCCTTAGCTATCAGATTGCAGAGCTGGAACGGGAACTGGGGGCTGAACTGTTTCTACGGGACCGGCGAAAGGTGGCCCTGACGCCGGCAGGCATGGCCCTGGTGGAACCGGCGAAAAAGATGCTGGAGCAGGCCAGGGAACTGCCAGGGCGATTGCGGCGCAGCGATGTGCAGGAAACCGGATTCCTGCGGATCGGCTTTGACAGCACGGAGGATCATTTTGAAGGCACCGGCGTGACCGAGGCCATCGCCCGGTTTGCCCTGGAGAATCCGGGGGTGGAACTGTCCATGATGCAGGGGCCCTTCAGCGAATGCGCGGATCGTGTAATCTACGGGGAACTGGACATCGCCTTCCTGGTGATGCGCCACAAGGAGCATCTGCCGCCGGATCTCACCTCTCGTCCGGTATACAGCAGCCGGGTGATTATGGCGGTCAGCGACAAAAGCCCGGTCACCACCTGCCGGGAAGCGGTGGAACGCCTGGATTTACTGCTGGTGAAGGAGAAACCACGGGGTAATTCCCGGATTCTCAAGGCCTTGGAGAACATGAAGCTGGAGCCGAAAATTCGCCATGTGGATTCCCTGCCGGCAGGTTTTGTCTATGCCCAGATGGGAAAAGGAATCATGCTGCTCTCGGAGATCTATTTCGAGCAGCATCAGTATCCCTTTCTGAAGGCATTGGAAATTCCCGATCCTGCAGCGGTGATTACCCATGAGGCAGTTTGGAACCGATCCACCAATAATCCCATGGTGGCCCGGCTAATTCGACATTTTGAGAAATAAAACTGTGGCGTACCGGTTTATGGCCGGTACGCCACAAAGTTTGCTTGGATCAGATGGTCATGGCGGTATCGAAGGCAGCTCGGGTTGCGGTCTTGACGTTGCCCACCTTGACGCAATCCCCCAGCTTCCGGAAGTTTTCGGCGCAGTCCCGGAAGTTCTCCGCCTGAGCGGTCAGGGGACGCATTCCCACCGCCAGAATCACGGTGTCGGCGGGAACCTTGTGAGCAGTGCCATCTCCATCCTCATAGGTGACGCCGTCAGATTCGATCTTGGTGACCTTGGCGCCCAAAATAGCGGCGCAGTGGTCGTGGACCTGACCTTCCAGTTCCTCCTGATAGGTCCGCATGGCATCAGGAGCCAGCTTGCTCTGCATCTCCAAAATGGTCACCTTTTTGCCGGCCATGCCGTAGTGGACGCCTGTTTCACAGCCCACCTGGCCGCCGCCGATAATGACCAGTTCGCTGCCTACCCGTTCCGGGGCAAAGAAGCTGTCTCCGGCCCAGATCACGTTGTTGCCCTCCACGCCGGGGATTCGGGGAATCAGCGGAATAGCGCCAATGGCGCAGATTACAGTATCAAAATGCATGGCACGGATGGAATCCGGTGTGGCCTCGGTGCCAAGCTTCAATGTAATATTGGGATTGGTTTCCACGTGACGGATCAGATAGTTCTTGTAGTTTTTCAGATCGTATTTGAAGGACATGAAATCTGCGTCGTTGAGCTGACCGCCCAGGGTGTTCTGCTTCTCAAACAGGGTCACGGTATGGCCCCGCTCTGCAGCCAGAATAGCGGTTTTCATGCCGGCAGGTCCGCCGCCAATGATGGCCACATTTTTCTTGGTGTACTCCTTGGGCACCAGCA
>CBCTLT010000011.1:0-12013 GCA_965147785.1 uncultured Oscillospiraceae bacterium | reverse complement strand
GGAGAGCAGTTGGGTTTGGCGAATGCCGTCCTGCTCCAGCAGCATGGAGATCACAAAATCTTGGACCAGCGGAACCTGGCATACGGCGGTGTAGTTGTCGGCTGCATCGGCAAAGGCCTCCACGGTAATCGCCTCCTCCAAGGTGTCCAAAGAAGCGGGGGCAGGAGAGACCGCAAAGAACAGGCGGGTGTTTTCGGTCGATGTCTTTGGGGTGGCGGTGAGATGCAGGGAGAGCATGCCTGTGGCTTGGTCGTAGTCCCCATAGGTGCAATTATAGTCCGAAAGCAGGCTGGACTGCTGCTCCAGGGTTCCCTCTATATTGCTTTGAAAACCGGATAAAGAACTCTGCAGCTGACTGTCCAGATTAGCCACGCTGGATTGTAGAGAAAGGACCTGTGCCTTCAGTTGGTTCACCTGATAGGCATAGAATCCCACCAGGCACAGCAGTGCGGCAAGGATCAGCAGGAAAAATATGCCGCCAATCCAAAATGTTTTTCGGGAAAGTATGGGCCGCGCTGTTTCTTGCAATACTTGGACTGCTTCAGGAGCGTCTGCTTGGCCGGACTGCTGGGGACAGTCGCTGGCTGGAACAGGCGGTTCCTGACCGGTGAGCAAGTAATCTGCGGTGGTGTGGAAAATATCTGATAGCTCCAATAAATTGTCAATGTTGGGGGTCGCGTTACCGCTTTCCCATTTTCCGATGGCCTGCCGGGACAGACCCAGGCGATCCGCCAGCTCTTCCTGGCTGAGGCCTTGTTGTTTTCGAAGCATTTGAATTCTGTCGCCCAGATCCATAGCGGGCACCCCTTTCTCCTGTTGGTGCTGGTATCATAGCACGGGGCCTTGCCTTTTTGCAACCACCGAATGGTTTCAAAAGGGCAACCGGCAGTTGCGTTGCCGATTCTGGATGAAAGGTTCCGTAAAATGACAACATACTACCGGAGGTACCAGTACGAAATTGGCGCAAAACTGGATCAAATCGTTCGGTTTCGTTGACAATTTTGGGAGAAACCGATACAATGAGAAAAAACGGAGGTGTAGAAATGAAACGGATGTTGCTGCTGTTTTTTCTGCTTGCCGCGCTGGTAGGCTGTGGAAGTACAGAGACTGTGGAAGCGCCCGGATCCGAGCAGGAAAAGACTGGGGCGGATACCTGGGGTATCACGGTGGAGGAGGCTGCCGGTTCCGATCAGATGGTCACCGCAGCGCCGTCGTCTGCCATGGAAACGGAATCTGTTGTGGAAACATCGTCCGCATCTGCACCGACTCCGACGCCAGAGCCAGCGGTGGCTTCCCTGGAGGAACTGTGTCCGGCTGGACCCAAGGTGCTCTTGGACGGAACGGAACGAACAAGCCTGTTGCTTTCCGATGTAACGCTGGTGAACGCGGCGGATATTTCAGAACTGCTGTCCTGGTTCCAATGGCAGGAGGGTCGGGAAAACGCTTCCTTTACCCGCAAAAACGGAGAACAGATTCAAATATCCTGCTTGATGGTGGAAGGAACCGATCCGTCCGTGGAGGGGTACGACGGAACAGGCGGGATCTGCTTCACCGGGCAGGAGACCGAATATTGGCTGCCCGTCCGCTGGTTGGCAGAGGAACTGGGGCTGAAACTTCTGTGGGATGCAGAGCAAAACACAGTATACTTGGCCACCCAGGTGGACATGGACCATATTCCGCAGGGAGTGGATGTTCCGATTTTGATGTATCATGCGGTATCGGATAACCTCTGGGGAATTAACTCCCTGTTTGTCTCCCCGGAGGATATGCGGCAGCAGCTGGAATACCTTACGGAAAACGGCTATGACCCCATCTTCTTTTCCGACCTTCCGCATTTGGAGGACTATGACAAGCCCATTCTGCTGACCTTTGATGACGGTTATGACGATAACTACGAATATCTGTTCCCCCTGCTCCAGGAGTTTCAGGTCAAGGCCACCATCTTTGTGATTACCGGAATGCTGGGGGATGAGCACTACATGACAGAGGAGCAGGTCCGGGAACTGTCCGATTCAGGACTGGTGGACATTCAGAGCCATACCGTGGATCATTACGAATTGGCCACCCTGAGCTATGACGAACAGGCCTATCAGATGGCCCAGTCTCAGCTGGAGATTGCCAGGATTACGGGAAAGATTCCCTATGTGCTGTCCTATCCCACCGGTAGCCGAGATGACAATACGCTGGAATTAGCGCCGGAATACTACAGCTTTGGCGTAGACATGAACGGCGGCGTCTGGCGTATTGAAGAGGACTATTTCAAAGTGGATCGGATCTATGTCAGCCGGTTTGACACGCTGGACGAGTATATTGCCATGCTACCATAAAATAGGCCGCACGAATGAGATGGAGCATTCGTGCGGCTTGTTGTTACTTTTTGCGGCTATTTGGGGCCTATGAATTGACTTGAAGATGTTTCGGTGATATGATAAAATCCACAATATCTTCACAAAGATGTAAGATGAAAGAAGAGGGAGCGTGAAATAATGGCGATTATGACAAAACGGGCCCATCGGGAAGACGGTGCGGAACAGCCTTCCATTAAATGCGGTATGTTCCGGATCCGGCTTCCCTTTATCCATGCGCCTTGGGAAATGCCGGAGATGATCCAGGCTATGGTGGTGTTTGTCACCGGCGTATCAGCGGTGGCCTATCTCCAGGATATTTTCGGCCTGCCGTTTTCTGTGGCGCTGTCCATCGTGTGTATCCATGAGCTTCTGTACGTATTTCAAAACATTGTGGGCGATCCCATTGTGGGCGGCTGGATCACTCCGGCCATTCCACTGGTGACAACCTGGCTGCTGGGATTCCAGAATACCACGGAGCGAATCCAAGCGCTGATTATGCTCCAGCTGATTCTGGGCCTGCTGTATCTGGTGCTGGGTGTCACGGGACTAGCCTCCAAGCTGGTCAACAAGGTGCCGGTTTCCGTCAAAGCGGGTATTCTCATCGGCGCAGGCTTTTCTGCGGTCATCGGTAAATACGGCTTTGCGGCGGCAGAAGCCGGAGGCGTTGGGTTCTATGGAAGTCCCATCAGCTTTTCCGTGGGTGTACTGATTGCCCTCTTCCTGCTGTTTTCCTTGGGCTTCAACCGGCAAAAGAATAAGCCGGGACATAAGTTTATTAAATTTTTGGCAAAATGCGGCTTCGTGCCTGCGCTGCTGTTGGCCTATGTGGTGGGCATGCTGGCCGGAGAAATCTCCACACCGGTGAATGTTTTGGCAGACGGTGTGATCTTCAACCCCATTCCGGGGCTTAAATATGTGTTTGAAAATTTCTGCCTGGTGGGGCTGGGCTTCCCCTCCTGGGATGTGATCTCCTCTGCTGCGGTGATGGCGGTGGTGGCCTACATCATCTCCTTTGGCGACATTGTCACGGGTACGGAGTTCTTGGAAGATACCAAGAAATACCGGAAAGACGAGGCCCTGTCGGTCAATCCCAATCTGACCAACGTGTGCTGCGGCGTCCGGAACATTCTCCAGAGTCTGTTTTTCCCCACGGTCACCCTGTCCGGGCCCCTCTGGTCTGCCATGATGGTGACCATCTGCGAGCGGTATAAAACCGGTAAGGAAAACATGTATTCCTTCTTTGGCGGCTGTATCACCTTTAACGTGGCCAAATGGATTTGCTGCCTGATCCTGCCCCTGGTGGCTCTGATCCGTCCCATTTTGCCCCTGTCCATGTCTCTGACGCTGATGATCCAGGCCTTTGGCTGTTTCTATGTGGCGTTGGGGCTGTGCAAAAATAACACCCAACGGGGCGTGGCCGGACTCATTGGCGGCGTGTTGGCCATTACCAATCCCCAGACCGGCTTGATCGTGGGCATTGTGGTGTCCTTCATCTGTGAGTGGCTTTTGAGCCGGGAATTCGGCAGCGCCAAAAAGACAGCCGCTCTGGAGGAAAATGAGGATGCGGCAGCCCCGGAGCTCGAGGCGGAATCTGAAACCGAGGTATTATGAAGATCATTATTTCGCCGGCCAAGCGGATGAAAGAAGATTCCGACGCCATGCCGGTGCTGGGCACAGCGCCGTTTTCGGAAAAAACAGACCGGCTCAAGCGGTATCTCCGGCA
This sequence comes from uncultured Oscillospiraceae bacterium, assembly GCA_965147785.1. GTDB lineage: Bacteria > Bacillota > Clostridia > Oscillospirales > Oscillospiraceae > HGM13006. The sequence continues at coordinate 7,942 of CBCTLT010000011.1, read as the reverse complement.
GCTGAGTTTATCGGAGCTTCAGGCGCTGCTCCAATGCAATGAACATCTGGCGGAAGAAAACTACCGGCGGTATCAATCCATGGACCGCGCAAAGCCTGCCACTCCGGCTATTTTTGCCTATCAGGGGATCCAATACCAGTCCATGGCTCCCACAGCCTTCACCGAGGAACAGTACCGATATATTCAGGAGCACCTGTGCATCCTGTCCGGGCTATATGGAGTTTTGCGGCCCTTTGACGGGGTGACACCCTATCGGCTGGAAATGCAGGCAAAGCTGCAAACACCCTTTTGCCGGGATCTCTATGATTTCTGGAATGAGGATTTGGGCCGCTACCTCAGCGAAGAAAATGAGTTGGTAGTTGATCTGGCGTCCGAGGAATACAGCCGTGCAGCCCGGCAGGGAATTTCGCCGTCGGTACGGTGGATCAAGCTGCGGTTCGGTCGGATTCAGAATGGAAAATTTCGGGAAGCAGGAACCCAGGTGAAAATGGCCCGCGGCGCTATGGTGCGGGATATGGCGGAACGGAATGTGCAGACGCCGGAAGCGCTGACCCAGTTTTCCAGCCTAGGCTATCGTTTCTCTCCGGAGCGGTCGAAGGAGGATCTGCTGGTGTTTGTGCAGGGAGAATGCGAATAAAGTGTAAATTTTGAGTTCCCTGAAAAATTATACTGTAGATTTGGGTTGCCAGAAGGGGAAAAGTATTGTATGATAAGACGGCAAAAGTCCTCGAGGTCCTAAATTTGGAGTGTTAGTATGAAGAAAAACAGACTGGAACGAAACCATAGCCTTCGGTTTCTGACAGTGCGTGCGATCGTAACCATCCTATTGGTGCTGGTAGTTCTGATGGGATTGAGAAAAACCGGCATAACGGTGGTGGAACAAGATATTCCGGTACCTGTGGTGGAGGATCTGGCTCGAGAAGCCGGCATCCCTGTGGAGTCTACGCTAAGACAGACCGAGCAAGAGGACCACTACGCCCTTGGAGCATGCGGCTCCAAGGGCTTTTTTATGAGAATACAGCTGTAAAAATTTACACGGTGAAACAAAAAATTAAAATTTTTTTGAAATAAAGAAATATATTGAATGCATAGATCAATAAATGTAGGTTAGAATCCACAAAAACATGTTTTGAAATCTACAGAATTGTGCATTGCGTTGAGAATGTCTTTTTTTTATAATACATTTATCATGATTAGAAGGAGGAAAACCAATGAAAAAGAGAATGCTTGCAATTCTGTTGGCAGCCCTAATGCTGCTTGGCGTGCTGGCGGGATGCGGAACAGAAGAAACCTCTGCAGCAGAATCTGCTGCCAGCGAAGCTTCTGAAGCTCCTGCTACTGAGGCGCCTGCAGATAACAACGAGCCGACAGAAGCTCCGGATTCTGCGGCAGAGCCGGGTTCCACAGTGGAAGAGGGCTCTGCGCTGGAGGAAACCGGATATACTTACACCGGGGAATGGGCGGAGTATCCTCTCTGCGAGCCCGGGGAGAAGACGCTGACCATGTGGTGTGAATTCCCTGGCTTCCTGTCCATGGTGGGCCTCAACTCCTACAGTGAGTGCTCTGTGTGGGATGCAGCAGAAGAAGCCACTGGCGTCCATGTGGAGTTTACGGAAGTATCCATGATGAATGCCGCTGAGCAGTTCTCCCTGATGTGCGCCGCCAATGATATGAAGGATATTCTGGCCGGTGCCGGCAGCTACTACGGCTCCACCGCGGCTGCTGTGGAAGACGAGATCATCATTGATCTGGCCCCCTACGCCGAGGAGTTTATGGGCAATTACCTGACCATTCTCAACGATCCCAAGTATGAAACCTATAAGGAGCAGGCCTATAATGCCGCAGGACAACTGACGGAAATCAGCTCCATCTCCGATGACTTTAAGCCCATCTCCGGTACCCAGATCCGGAAGGACTGGCTGGAAGAGCAGAACCTGGATGTTCCCGAGACCTATGACGATTGGGAAAATGTACTGAAGACCTTTAAGAGCAACTATGACTGCTCCAGCGCGTTGCTGCTCTCCGGCTGCACCCAGATGACCAATTTGGTGGCCGGCTACGGTACGGCTGGCGCTGCGGAGGCAGCCATGGGTACCTCCAGCGCTGTCAATATGTATCAGGTGGATGGTACCATTCGCAACGGTTATCAGGATGAGAGCTACCGGGCATACCTGACCATGATGAACCGCTGGTATGAGGAAGGCCTGTTGTCTCCCGACTTTATTACTGCTTCCAGCGATGGGTCCCAGAACAACACCGACGGCCTGATCCTCTCTGGTGAATCCGGCATTTGGTTCTCTCAGGGCAACTTCATCACCCAGTATGAGACCCAGGCTCAGGTTTCCGAGCCCGACTTCGCCATTCAGGGCATCGCCGATCCCTATTCCCCCGAATACAACCCGGAAAAGACCACCCATTTCACCTCTATGGCCGGCGGTAATGCAGGCGGCAGCGCCGCATTGAGCGTCTCCACCAACTGCGAGGATGTAGAACTGGCCTGCAAGTGGCTGGACTACTTCTGGACAGAGGAAGGCCAGCTCCTGTGCAACTATGGCATTGAGGGCGAAGGCTTTGAGTATGACGAAAATGGCGTGCCTCAGTTCTCCGACTTCGTCGTGAACGGAAGCAACTTCCAGTTCATGATGACCGGCTACACCCTGTCCGGCGTGCCCTCTCTCCAGGATTTCGACAAGTCCTTCTTTACCTATGGCGACAACGTGCTGGAGGCCTTTGACACCTGGGCGGCCAGCGTGGATGACCAGTATACGCTGCCTGCGGCGCTGACGCTGGATACGGAGCAGAGCGATGAATACTCTGCCCTGTTCAACGACATCAACACCATGGCCGAAGAGCGTGTGGGCAAGTTCATCACCGGTGAACTGGACATCGAGACCGAATGGGATACCTTCCAGGAGGATCTGATCTCCATGGGCCTGGAAGATTGCATCGCCATCTACCAGGAAGCCTACGACGATTATATGGCCAGCAAGGGCTGAGCATAGCGTTTCTGCCCCGCAGCACAGGCTGCGGGGCAGTTTCTCTGCCTGAGGCCATTGCAATTTGAAAAAAAGTGTGCTTTAATAGGGTATCACCGTTCCAGGAAAGGGGGAAACTGTCATGGACCAGCTCAAGGATGCGCTCAAACAGGCCAAGCTTACAAAAACCAGCCGGCGAATCGGCGACTTTATCCTGGACCATGAGACGGATGCCTGCTTTATGACCTCGACGGAACTTGCTCAGGAACTGGAGGTCAGCGAGGCCAGTGTGATCCGGTTTGCCCGGGCCTTGGGTTTCACCGGGTATATGGATTTTCAGAAGAACCTGCGGAAAATCCAAACGGAGAAGCTGGGGCGGATCTCCAGTGCCGTTGCGGTGCCCTATGAACGGCTTCAGGCCAGCATGGCCAGCGAAGGCGGCGACTATATCCAGGAGTTTTTGCTTAATACCCAGACCAACATCACCTCGGTGGTGCGGAACAATCCCAAGGAGAGTTTTGATGCGGCCATTGATCTGCTGATGGGGGCAAGAAGACGGTATATCGTGGCATCACGAGCCAACACCGGCGTGGCAGCCTATTGCAATCTGCTGTTGCGGCACCAGCTCACAGACGTGATTCCTACCTGGGAGAGCTCCGTCAATGTCATCGACCATATGTGTGATATTGGCAAAGAGGACTGCGTGATTATTTTCAGCTTTCCCCGGTACTCGGAAATGGATCACCAGGCGCTGCAAATGGCGGAGGACGCAGGTGCCAAGATTCTGGTGGTGACGGATCGGCCCAGCGCGCCCCTGGCCCAGTACGCCACGGTTTTGCTGACGGTGGATGTGGACACCAATACGTTTTTTAACTCCTATGTGGGGGTACAGCTGGTGATGGAGATCCTCTGCGCCGGTCTTTCCCGGCGAGTGGGCGGCGCCAACGCTGAGAAACTTCAGCTCATCGACCGGTATATCGGCACCCTGGGAGTCTATTAAACAGCCAAATATTCCGAAAGGAATTTTGAATTTAAAATTATAGGAGGAATTACAATGGAACAGAAATTCTATGTTTGCAGCCACTGCGGAGATATTATTGCCTATGTGAAGGACGCCGGCGTGCCGGTGATGTGTTGTGGACAGAAAATGCAGGAGCTGATCCCCGGTACGGTGGAGGCTTCCGGCGAAAAGCATATCCCTGTTTACATCGTGGAGAACAATGTGGTCCATGTGACGGTGGGATCTGTAGAGCATCCCATGCTGCCGGAGCACTATATCGAGTGGATCTCCATTCACACCACCGCCGGTAATCAGAGAAAATGTCTGGAGCCCGGTGCTGCCCCCAAGGCGGATTTTGCACTGCTGCCTGGCGAAGAGGTGGTGGCGGTTTACGCCTACTGCAATCTCCATTCCCTGTGGAAGGCCTGAGATCGGATGATCAGCGTCCTTCCGGGACTGTAACAGAGCCCCTGCGGAGCCTTTGCCCCGCAGGGGTTTTTCTGCGCGTGCTCTGGAACGAAACATAAAATGATGCAAATTTGCACCACAAACCGCAGATTTTTATACTGCCATTTTCAAAACTCTGTGGTATAATAGTTACGAATCCGAATTAAATAAGAAGGAAGGTTTTGCATATGAACACCATTCAGGCAAAGATCCCCGCATACGGTATGCCGGTGCTGGAGGGACCCGTCAACAAGCCCGAAAAGGTCAGCATGATGCCGCCCATGGGCGATATGCCCGGCGGTCCTGGTGGTCCCGGTGGCCCCGGCGGTCCGGATGGCCCGCAGATGAACGGCTTTGGGCAGCCCGTGGCTGCTGAACTCAAGCCTTGTCCGCCCACTTGCCGCCCTTCGGAGCATCCTGCTTCCGTGCCCGGTATGGATGTGGAGCCCGGCAAGCCCGGTCCCGGTTTCCCCGGCGGCGGTCCTCCCAAAGCGCCTCCGTTCCCCCGGATGGAATCCATGGACGTGCTGAACGGCAAGCTCTATATGGCGGAAACCCCCTATGCAGAGATCTCCGGCGAGATCACCGACACGGCCATGAAAAATGCCTCCTACAAAACCGACGAGGTATGCCTCAACGGTCTGTACATCGGCGGAGACTCGGTGTATGCCATCGAAGATTCCCAGTTCGATCTCACCGGCTACGGCATCGACGATTTTGCCGGTAATGGTTCTGCCATTATGGTCAATGATAACGCCAAGTGCGAGATGAAAAACGTACAGGTTACAACCCATGGCGTTATTCGTCCCTGCACCGTGGTCACCGGCGATGCTACACTGATCGTCCGGAACTGCGTGCTGGATGCCAAGGGCGGCGAGATTCCCAAAAGCTATGTGCCCCGGGTGGCTTCCGGCATGATGGAGCCTCCTCCGGGATTGAAGCTGGGGGGCAACTGCCGGACCCATCTTTCCATGGGCAACTCCCGGGCCTACTTCTATGATTCCAAGATCCTGGCCCACTCCTGGGCGGCCTTGTCCACCGACGGCAGCCATGGCGATCTGTACCTGGAGGCCAACAACTGCGACGTGGTCTGCGATACCGTGGGATACGGCACCTATGCCGACAACGGCTGCCACAACGTGCTCAACGACTGCCGGATCTCCGTGGATACCCATGTGGCCATCATCGCCGGGGACGCCTGGGTGAAGCTCAATGGATGCACCGTGAAATCCAACCAGTACGGCGCCATGCTCCACGGCGTCCGTGGTCATTACACCGAGACCACCGAGTGCCATATCGTGGGCGGCGACTGGACCGTGGGGGAAGCGGTATTCTTTGTGAAGTCCGAAAACGTCTATCTGAAGCTGGACGGGGCCAAGGTAAAGACCGGGAAATATCTGGTCCATGCTGTGGTCAACGACGACGATGCGGCCACCAAGGTGCCCGATGACATGAAGCTGAAATGCTACGGCGTCAACGTGGTTCTGGCCAACGGCGAATATGCCGGCGACATTGTCAACGACGATACGGACCGGACCATGAACGTCTCGATTCTCAATGCCAAGGTCCAGGGTGTGATTACCGACGCCTACATCTCTCTGGAGGGCAGTTCTTGGACGGCCACGGGAGATTCTACCGTGTGCCTGGTGGGCGACGTGAAGGAAAGCCGGATTGACGCCCCTGCCGGTGTCACCGTATCCGCGGTGGCTGGCGAAGGCTGTGGTTTGCAGGGCGAATATGTCTTGGCCTCCGGCGGGAAGCTGATTGTAGCATAAAATTTTGGAGCTGCTGCGGAAAGTGCTTCTGCGGCAGCTCCAATTTTATAAAAGTATGGAACTTTCTGCTTTTATCTGCGTCTAACCCTGTAGTAAGACACAGAAGGGAGACGAAAGCGGTGAAAAAGAATGGGTTGCTGTTGCCATTGCTGCTGTTGTTGGCAGCCCTTTGCGGCTGCGCTTCGGGCTGGGGGGCGCCAGAGTATACGGAGAAACCTGTGATCTACCTTTACCCAGAGGAAGAAACGGAAGTCAGGGTCCAGCTGGACTATGACGGCAAGCTCACCTGCACCTATCCGGAATCCGATGGCAGCTGGCGTGTGACGGCCCAGCCGGATGGCACGCTGACCGATGAAACCGGGCGGCAATACAACTATCTGTTCTGGGAAGGGATCGCCGACATGCAATGGGACCTCAGCCAGGGCTATGTGGTTCCTGGCAAAGACACTCGCCCGTTTTTGGAGGATACCCTAAAAACACTGGGACTGACGGATCGTGAGGCCGGAGATTTTATCTCCTATTGGCTGCCACGGATGCAGGACAATGCATACAATTTGATCACATTCCAGCAGGAGGCCTACACCGATGGAGCCCGGCTGACCATTGATCCCCAGCCAGATACGATACTGCGGGTTTACATGGTGTTTAAGCCTCTGGAGCATCCCATAGCAGTGGACACGCCGGAGCTTTCGGAGACAGTCCGAGAGGGCTTCACGGTGGTGGAATGGGGCGGCACGGAGCTGCCGGAATAAGAGAGAAAAACCGCAAGAGAGGCGAAGGACTGCCCCTCTTGCGGTTTGTTTCGGGATGTGGTATGCTGAACAGGAACAGGAGGAATGACCATGCAGGGAGTCAACACCACCCTATGCTATATTGAACGAGACGGATGTTATCTGATGCTCCACCGGGTCAAGAAGGAGCAGGACATCAATCGGGACAAGTGGATTGGCATCGGCGGGAAATTTGAGGATAAGGAAAGCCCAGAGGACTGCGTCCTCCGGGAGGTCAAGGAAGAAACAGGTCTGACTCTGACCCATATGGAATACCGGGGCATTGTCACCTTTGTGTCGGACCGGTATAACACGGAATATATGCATTTGTTCTGGGCGGATGGATTTACGGGGACTCTGCGGGAGTGTGACGAAGGAAACCTGGAGTGGATTGAAAAAGAGCGGCTTTGGGAGATCCCCAAGTGGCAGGGGGACGATATTTTTCTAAAGCTGCTGGATCGGCAGGTGCCCTTCTTCTCCCTGAAGCTGAGCTATGTTGGAGATACGTTAGAGGAAGCGGTACTGAACGGAGTATCACTCCCACTGGGAGCCGGCTTGCAGCAGGGCCATCAGGAAGATGCCCAGCAGGGCGCCGAACATACTGCCCAATAAGAAAATAACGAGCATCATGGCAATGGCCTCCTTTCCTGGATATTCCATTTTATGATGCCCGGATTTTAATGTGACTATTCACAAAAATTTCATCCATCCCCAGGAGAATTGGATATAATACAAGGGAAAGCATTTTGCGTGACAGGAGGAATACGTATGGCACAGACGGTATTGATTGTGGTAGATGATCCCAATATTGCGGATCTTTTGCGCCTGTATTTGGAGAAGGAAGGCTATGTCACCTCTATTGCATCCGACGGCGGCAAAGGCGTGGAGAAGTTCCGGGAACTGCATCCGGATCTGGTACTCCTGGACATCATGCTGCCGGTGATGGACGGCTGGGAGGTGCTGCGGAATATTCGG
>CBCTLT010000010.1:0-12570 GCA_965147785.1 uncultured Oscillospiraceae bacterium | reverse complement strand
TGGTCGTGCCATGGCGGAAAAATACCATGACGAGGTAGCTTGGACCGTCAGCAAAGTGATCCCCTTCTCCTCCGCCACCAAGTGGACCGGCGTTGTATTTGAAGAGGAAGGCAGTTTTCTGGTGGGCGCCCCGGAATTTATTATGGGCGCCAGATACGAAGAGGTTGCCCAGGAGGTCCGGGAATGGGGACAGCGAGGCTATCGGGTGCTGCTGCTGGCTGCCTACGACGGAATTCCGGAACCGGAAAATCTGCAAAAAGACTCCGTATATCCCCTGGCACTGGTGCCGCTGACCAACCGCATTCGGCCTGAAGCGCCGGAGACCTTCCGATATTTCACCCAGCAGGGCGTATCTGTGCGGGTCATCTCCGGAGACAATCCAGTGACTGTGTCCGAAGTGGCCCGGCAGGCCGGCATTCCTGATGCGGACCTGTATGTGGACGCCTCTGAGCTCCAGACCGATGAGGAGATTGCGGAGGCAGCAGAACACTACGCGGTGTTTGGCCGCGTCACGCCGGATCAAAAGCGGAAGCTGGTGCAGGCAATGCAGAAGGCCGGTCACACGGTTGCCATGACCGGCGACGGCGTCAATGATGTACTGGCGCTGAAGGACGCGGATTGCGGCATCGCCATGGCCTCCGGCAGCGACGCTGCATGCCAGGTAGCCCAGCTGGTGCTTTTGGACTCTGATTTCTCCACCATGCCGGACGTGGTAGCAGAAGGCCGTCGGGTCATCAACAATATTCAGCGGGCGGCTTCCCTGTTCTTTGTTAAAAACATCTTCTCCTTTATGATCTCCATCATTTCCCTGTTCATCGATATGCCCTATCCGCTGGTTCCCCTGCATTTGTCGGTGATCGGCGGACTGACCATCGGTGCCCCTGCCTTTTTCCTGGCTTTAGAGCCGAACCACGAGCGGGTCAAAGGCAAGTTTATCACCAACGTATTTTTGAAGGCTTTGCCCGGCGGCCTTACCGATGTGGTGCTGATTCTCCTAATTGAAGCCTTTGTAGCAGTATTCCATTTCCCCACGGAACAGCTCTACACCATGAGTGCCGTCGTTATGGCTGTTATTGGCCTGCGAGTGCTTTATCAGACTGCCCAGCCCATTAACGACTGGAAGCATTGGGGATTGCTTTTGGCCATGGCATTGGGAGAACTGATCTGCTTCACCGTCCTGGCGCCCGTGTTTGATTTTACTGCACCCACCATGGAAACCGGTCTGGTGCTGGTGGTCCTAATGATCGTCTCCTTCCAGGTTATGCGGACCGTACTGAAGATCTTTGAGCAGACGGAAGCTGCCGTCAAGCGTTTTCGTGAAAAACGGTTGGAACAGAAACACGGCTCCCTGGATTCCAGCGCCTAAGCAAGTCAGCCGCACCGTTACCTCGGTATCGGTGCGGCTTTCCCATTTTCTCCGGAGAATCCAGTCATTGTTTCCCTTACCACCGCAATTCTGGTTGACGGAGGCGGGGAAAGTGTGTAAAATATACGATGAATCCAAAGAAAGCGAGGCGGTAACATTGAAAAAGGTAATGCTGGTTTTTGGCACCCGGCCGGAAGCCATCAAGATGTGCCCCCTGGTAAATGAACTGAAAAGCCGCCCCGGTCTTCAAACCGTGGTCTGCGTGACAGGGCAACATCGGCAGATGCTGGATATGGTCCTGGATACCTTCGACGTGGTGCCGGAATATGATCTTTCCATTATGAAGGACCGTCAGACGTTGTTTGACGTGACCACAAATATCCTGAATCGAATCAAGGCGGTTCTGGACCAGGAAGTCCCTGATGTGGTTCTGGTCCATGGTGATACCTCTACCACATTTGTGACGGCCCTTGCCTGCTTTTACCTCAAGATCCCCGTGGGACATGTGGAAGCAGGACTTCGCACCTATAATATTTACAGTCCCTACCCTGAAGAGTTCAACCGGCAGGCCGTCAGCATTCTCAGCCGATTCAACTTTGCCCCCACGGAAACCGCCCGGCAGAATCTTCTGCGGGAGCAGCGGGATGACAGCACCATCTATGTCACTGGAAACACCGGCATTGATGCTCTGCGCACCACCGTCCGGGAGAACTATACCCATCCAGAACTGGAGTGGGCAGCCGGCAGTCGGCTGATCCTGGTAGAGGTCCATCGAAGAGAGAGTCTGGGCGAACCCATGGCCCGGATGTTTCGAGCCATCCGCCGGGTCTGCGACGAGCATCCGGACATCAAGGTGATCTACCCCATTCATATGAATCCAGCGGTGCGGGAAATTGCAAGGAAAGAATTGTCCGGTTTGGATCGTATCCATCTCATCGAGCCTCTGGATGTATTGGACTTCCACAACTTTATGGCCCGCTGCCATCTGATTTTGACAGACTCCGGTGGCATTCAAGAAGAGGCGCCTTCCCTGGGCAAACCGGTACTGGTCATGCGGGACACCACAGAACGTCCCGAGGGTCTGGCTGCCGGCACCCTGAAGCTGGTGGGTACTGATGAAGAAGTGATTTATCGCAATTTCCGGCTGCTGCTGGAGGATCCTCAGGCCTATGCCGCCATGTCCAATGCATCGAATCCCTATGGCGACGGCTATGCCTCCCGGCGCATTGCGGATATTTTGGAACGGGAATTGGAGGAAAAGGCGTGAGCACACCAAACAGTCAGGGACGTTGGGAATTTGATGAAAACGGAAATGTACACTATGTGGAGCCAGAGGGAGACAGTTCCTCACCCACAGACGGAACCTATCGGTATCAATATACGCATTCCAGTACGCAAAGCAGGACAACGCGGCACAGCAAGAAAAGCGATGATAGCTGGCACTGGATCCTGATTGTGCTGGGGTTTGTGGTGTTCTGGCCTGCAGGCCTGGTGTTGCTGTTTTTGCAGCTGTCCGGCAAATGGCCAGGCAACAAAAAGACCGACCAGGAGTTTCGCCGGGCCGCCACCGCCGCCCAGAATGCAGCAAAGCAGGTTTGGACCCAGGTAGAGAAATCCAGTCAGAAGAAAGGCTCCGGTACCACTACCGTTGACGCGGATACCGCCCGTTGGCAGGAGGAGCTGTCAAAAACCCGGGCAGCCCAGGCCCGGGCCCAGAAAAAGAAGAAAAAGAAACAGCAGCAGGAAGATGAAGGCGCGCCCTACGGCTTGGGTCACATCCGGCTGTTCCGGGGCATCGGTCTGGGAATCGCGGGACTGTTTGGCTTCGCCTTTGTCATGGAGCTGTTGGATGAGATCCGGTATTTCTACAGCTGGGATTGGCTCCTCAGTGAAACGCTGCCACTGCTGGCCCTGTGCTTGATTGGCTTGACCCTGGTGGGGGTGGCAGGCAGCCGAAAACGGAAGCTGACCCGTTTTCAGAAGTATCTCACCATGATCGGCATGCGCAAGGTGATCCCTATCGCTTCTCTGGCCAAGTCCATGGGCGTCAGCGAAAGGAAAGTGGAAAAGGATCTGGAGGAGATGCTGGAACGGGACTTCTGGGAGGAGGGCTATGTGGATGCAGCCCGCAGAGCCCTGGTTCTCGGCGGTCCCCTGGAGGAGGAACCGGAACCAGAGCCGGAACCGGAAGCACAGCCAGCCCCCGATGGACCGACCGATACCGCCACTTCCACCCTTACCCACATTCGTCAGGTCAACGACGCCATTGCCAATCAGGAGCTTTCCGATAAGATCGACCGAATCGAGGAACTCACGGCCAAGATATTCAAGCTGTTGGACGAACGCCCGGAAAAGGCTGGGGAACTGCGCAGCTTTATGAACTACTATTTGCCCCAAACTCTGAAGATCCTGGAGAGCTACTCCAAATTGGAGGCCCAGGGCATCGAGGGCGAGAACATTGCCGAGGCAAAAGGAAAAATTGAAGCCATGATGGACAAGCTGGTGGACGGCTACGAGGCTCAGCTGGATAAGCTGTTCGCCAACGATGTGCTGGATATATCCGCAGATTTGAAGGTCATGGAGAGCATGCTGGAAAAAGACGGTCTGACAGCGGACTGTGAACTGAAATTTTAAGAAATCGGGACTTCCCAAATTCGCGGGAAGTCCCGATTTTTCCCCCAAATTTGACAGTTTTCCCTTGAGGTTTTGCCAGAACAGTATTATAATAGTTCAAAATGGCCTCAGGCCGGATTTGGGGTGCAGAGTTATGGAGTTATTGGAGAAACGGATCGCGCAGGACGGCGAGGTATATCCCGGAAACATTTTAAAAGTCAGCAGCTTTTTAAATCACCAGATGGACATCGATCTGCTTCGGGCAATGGGCCAGGAGTGGAAGCGTCTGTTTGCAGACGCAGGCATCAACAAGATCCTGACCATTGAAGCCTCCGGCATTGGCATCGCCTGCATTGCCGCGCTGGAGTTTGGATGTCCCGTGGTATTTGCAAAAAAATCCAAGTCTCTGAATTTGGGCAAGGACGTGTATACCACTCGGGTGGAATCCTTTACCCATAAAAATATTAGCGACGTAGTGGTGGATCGCCGCTATCTGGGCCCTCAGGACCGGGTGCTCATCATTGACGACTTTTTGGCCAACGGCAAAGCGCTGGAGGGCCTGATGGACCTTTTGCAGCAGGCTGGAGCAACACTCTGCGGTATTGGTATCGCCATTGAAAAGGGCTTCCAGGGGACCGGAGACCGGCTCCGCGCCCAAGGGATTCGCCTGGAATCTCTGGCCATTGTAGATGCCATGGACGGCGAAAACGGCACCATCACATTCCGGAAGCAGTAATTTTTGAAACCCAACTTCTGTTGACTCCACCGTCTGTATGCTTGGACGAGGTACCATGCTGTCAAATTATCGAATATACGTTGGAGCCATACTCTCGGTGGATCGGTTTTGTAAAATAGCAAAAAAGTTGCGCGCTGCAAATCAAAGGTTTGCCGCGCGCTTTTCTATGCATATACGATTCAACGCATCCCGCTGGCGGTATAATAGGTGCCGGCCGCACTGGCGACAATCTTTTCTGGGCAATCCTCCATCCACGCACGGGCAGACGCATAGGCCATGGTCTTTCCGCAGGAATAGCATGTGGCCTCCACATAGAGCCGTTTTCCCGTGGGAACGGGCCGCTCATAGGACACATTGAGATTGATGGTCGGCGTAAGAAATTCGCCAGACATATAGTATGTCAGGCTGCCCATGGTAATGTCCAGGGCACCAGCTACCGCACCGCCATGCATGACGCCGGCCGGATTCCGCATATACTCCTCCACCGGAAAGGACAGCAGCAGGGTCTTTCCGGCAAAATCACAGGACTCATAGCGGGATTTCATATTCACGTTAAAGGACGGTCCCCGCTGATCCGTCTCACTGTTGATTCGTGCGCTAAACTTTTGGCAGGATATTTCCATGCCTGCCTGAGAAAAAAGCTCTGGTTCCATGATACGCCTCCGGTAAACTGAATATAACGGAATTTATTGTACAACATTGTGTCAGGGAATGCAACTAATCTCATCCCCACTCCCCAAACTTCCCCTCTTTCACCAAAAAAGCACACATAGGGCCGGGCAATTTTTGCCCGGCCCGCCATTTATCCATTGTTGCGTTTTTCCTGTAACTGTCGGGACAACTCGCCCAGAGAAACCGCAATGATCTCATTTTTCACGATCACATTGTTTGGCACTTTCAGATGCACCGGCGCAAAATTCCAGATGGCCTGAATGCCCCCTTCCAGCAGCCGGTCACAGGCCTCCTGGGCATGAGCTGCCGGAACGGTGATGATGCCGATATGTACCTTCATCCGGCGGCAAAGACTGCTCATCCGCTTCACGGAGAGCACCGGCTTTCCGCCGATCTCCCGGCCGATCAGGGACTCATCGGCGTCAAAGGCCGCAATCACATCCACACCATAGTCTGAGTAGTTCTGATAGCTCAGCAGCGCCCGGCCCAGTTGCCCAGCCCCCACAATGACAGCATTAGAAATATCGTCATAGCCCAGGGCATGTTCAATCAGTCGGGCAAGCTCCGCAACATCATAGCTCTCTCCCGGCGCACGGTTCATGCCACAGGCATTGAGGTCGTGACGCACCTGGCTGGGACTGACCCGTACCACTGCACCGATACTGTCTGCCGTAATGGCGTTATTCCCCTCCTGAAGCTCAGATTTTAACAAGATCAAATACTGTGGAAGCCTCTGAAGGGTTCCTTGGGACAGAGCTGCGATCATAGATGTATTCCTCCTGGATGTATTCGTATTCCTAATCGTATTGAAATTATCAGGACAGCAGGGCTCCAGCAATCAGGTCGCTTTCAATGCCGAATTCCGCCTTCAATGCCTGGCACACCGCTCCACGAATGAAATTGGCAATAAACATGCCCTTCATAACCATATCATAGAGGGGAACCCCTGCTCCCGAAACGCATTTTTCTTCCGAAATCTTTTCAAAGCCCGCCACATAGCCGGCGTCTGTCTCAATGATCTTCTTCTTGAGGGCCTCATATTCCTCAAGATCATAGGCAGGTGCTCCCATGCCAGGTCCACCGGGACCACCAGGGCCACCAGGACCGCCAGGACCACCAGGACCACCAGGGCCGCCGGGGCCACCAGGGCCACCAGGGCCGCCGGGGCCACCAGGACCACCAGGGCCGGGTCCCTCATCGGACAGCATATTCAGGCTCATGGCCAACGTTCCTGCCATACGGTCCAGAGCGCCGTGGATCGAGCCAAAGGTATAGTTTGTGCCCACATTCTGTTTCCGTTGGGCATCGGTTAGCTGGTCCAGCAGCTTCAGCAGCTTCAAATTCTGCAGCTGATTGAATTTGGCAATCACAATCATTGCGTCTTTCATATAGTACGCCTCCTAAAGAATGATGTGGTTCAATTATACCACATTGGAGGAAATAAGACATTGTTCAATTTCCGTCGACACCGCCATATGGACCTACCGCAGAATCTTCTGGGGCTTGAGGTAGCGTTCCTCCTCGGAAAACACACAGCCGCAGTACTTCTGCATATAGAACCCCAGTTCCCGGGCTCTCTCCTGGCCAGCTTTAAAGTAGGGCCGAAAATCCCGGTACAGAAACCGGACGCCAAACCGCGTCGCCGCATTCTGGGCCACCTGCCGCATCAATTCATGCTGCTGGTAGGGACTCACAAACAGGGATGAGGTAAAGGCATCGAAGCCATGTTCCGCCGCAAACTGGGCCGTCCTGCCCAGACGTATCTCATAGCACTTGACGCACCGTCCGTCAATATCTCCGGCCACCTCCCGCACAAAGGGCCGCAGACCATAATCGTTCTGCTCATGAAGCGTCAAGCCAATGGTTTTGGCATACTCCCGGAGGCAGTTCCGTCTTGCGCGATATTCTGTAAAGGGGTGGATGTTGGGATTGTACCAGAAGCCCTGCGGCTCGATTCCTTCCAACCGCAGCGTCTCAATGCACATGTTGCTGCATGGTGCACAGCATATGTGAAGCAGCAGCTTCATTTTGACCACCTCCCGAACATATTGACTTGGCATATTGTACAACAAATCCATTTCATTTTAAAGAGGAAAAAACAATCTGCTGTTTTCTTCTTTAAAATACCACAATATGAACTTTCCCTTTACTTTTGCGCTGTTTGTGCTATAATATAAACAATACATTTTGTAGGTTTTGCAAGTAATCCTTGCTGATTTGCATCCAGGAGGTACCGCCATGTCACAGAGCGTTGGCCTATTTGAATCCTTATTCTCCGCACCGGCCGAAAAACCCATTGCCCATCCCCCATTGGGCCGAGAAGGCAACCCACCACAAATTGATATTGGCCTTCCTCTAAACGAGAAAAAAGATACTTATCAGGAACTGGAACGAAAGTATCGTCACAGAACCTACCAAGCCCAGGAACTGATGGTGGAAAAGCTGCTAAGAGGGCATTTTATCGACACCAAGGCGCTGGAGCGAAAGCTACATATGTTTGAATTGAACTTTGAACAGCCCCGTTTTTTGGTGGTGCTAGTCTCTCCCTGTGGCAATGACACCATGTTTTCCAGCTATGCCAGCGACATTCGGGACGGCGGACAGGTGGGCTTGATCGTATCCTCCATTTTTTCTGAACTCCTGGGCGAGCAGTTTGCCTGCTATCCCGCAAATTTGGAGGATCGTTACGCCTTCCTTTTAAACTTCGCAAGAACGGACGACGCGGATCTTTCCAGGGAAATTGCCGAAATCTGCCGGGATGCAGTAAAGTTTATCCAGGACAATTTTTCTCTAGAGCTACGAGTCTGTGTCAGCGGTTCCTGTGACGGACTCTATTCGCTCCATGAGGCGTTTTTGGAAACAGAAATGGTCGCTGGGGATGTAAACACAGTATACATTGACGGCGTCTGTGCCCGGGCTGAAGGCGGCGCTCCTGCAGGTGGCCGCCGTCCTGAACCAACAATTGAAAAGCAGTATCTGAACGCTTTGGTTACGCAGGATTTCCAGATGGCGTTACAGCTGACTCTGGAGAAAGTTCGGACCATTTATCACGAATCCGGTCAGAACAGTCTGGATCGGGTCAAGATGTTCCTCAATATGCGGATGCAGACCACCGGCAGTGTTTTAGCTGCCCCCTTGGCCGAGATCATGGATGACCGAAATCCCACCAGTGAAGGCAGCCTGCGGCTGGATCTCTGTACTACCATGGAAGATGTGGAACGGACCCTGGAGCAGATCTTCGGGAAGCTGGACAGCCACTTCAATACTGCCCCCTCAGACTATACCGGCACTACGGGAAAGGTGATTCATCTTATTAGCAAGAAGTATATGGAGCCGGATCTCTCCGTAGAAATGATCTGCGACTGTCTTGGAAAGTCCCGCAGCTATCTGAGCCGAATGTTCAAGGAAAATACGGGCATGAATCTGTTGGATTACCTCCACACTACCCGGCTCACGGAGGCAAAAAAGCTGCTGAACGAAACGGATCTGGGTATTTCTGAAATTGCCTCCCGGGTGGGTTACTACTCCGGCTGGACCCTGGCTCGGGTCTTTAAGCGTTACGAGGGCATTACGCCCACTGCATATCGAAAGGCTTTCTGCAGTACCCAAGGCGCCTGAGTTTCCATATTCTGCGTTTGTTCTTCACAAGCCCTTCACAATTTCATTGCAAAAACTTCATATTTCTGCTATAATCACTCCCGGGAGTAATATTCGGGGGTGATTATTTATGAACGGTTATCAACGGATCAGCCATTATAAAGCCCACCTCATGGGCATCGCTGTAATGATTGTTGTCTACGGGCACCTGCTGTACTACCACAGCGGTCTGCAAAATTACGAGGATCTCAATTTTACAGAGTGGTATACGTTAGGTTCCGTGGAGATGTTTATGTTTGTCTCCGGCTTCGGAATCTATCAATCCCTGCACAAAAACCGGGATGCACTTACATTCTATGGTCGTAGACTGGGGCGGCTGCTGCCCGCCTATCTGCCTGTGATGATCGGCTGGTGCGGCGTCAATTTGCTGGCCGGAAAAATGAGGATTGGCGAAGCTGTGGGCAATTTGACCGCCATGGGCTGGTGGTTCCAAACAGGGAATCAGTTTAACTGGTACGTACCCGCCATCCTGATTCTCTATCTCTTAAGCCCCCTGTTCTATGACGGCATTGAAAAGAAGAAAACTGGCTGGGTATTTGCGGCCCTGGTAATCATAAATATTGCCGGCTGGCGCTCCAATCTGCTGATGGCACTAAGCCGGTTCCCCACCTATTTTTTGGGCATGTATTTTGGCGCCCAATACGCCGCCGGAAAGGCACCGGGAAAGCGTCAGATTGCAATTTGGTCCGTATTGGGCGTTCTGGCCATGGCTGTAGTGCCATACTTCTTTCTGATTGGAAGGCGTTATCTTTGGTACTACGGCATGTACTGGAATTTGTTCTTCGTCTCCACGCCCCTTTGCATGTACCTCACCACAAAGCTGCTGGATCTCCAGGGCAGATGCGCCCTGGGCAGAGGCTTTAACAAGGTCTGGTCCTTCCTGGGAACCCGCTCCTTTGAGATCTATCTCTGCCATCTGGCGCTCTATGATTGTTGCCTCAAGCTGGGGATCCAGGGCTGGCCACAATGGATCTGTATTGCCTGTTTGGGTACTGCCATCGGCATTGCCTTTCATCAGGTCCTGGAGCTTTGTCTCCGCTGGTGGAAAATGCACCGCACTACAGTGCAGGTTTAAGCGCCGTCTTAGTACCCTGATCGGCAACACATCGCCATGTCTTTGCGCCCCCTTGCGCAGGGACATGGCGTTTTTTTGGTGCCGTTTGTATAGACTTTTCCCACAGCGCCTTCATGGAAATGAAACCAGAAAAGACAAATTGACCAGTAACCGTCATACTTGCGTGAATCTTCCGCGTTGATTTTGCGTACCAAATATGTTATAATTTAATCGTTCGATACCTAACCAATCAAGGAGCGATTTTCATGTCTGACCAAAGCAAATCATTTATCAACGATCTGACCGAAGGCGCTGTAGCCAAGAAGCTGCTGTACTTCGCCTTTCCCTTTATGCTTTCCAACCTGCTGCAGACAGTCTACAACCTGGTGGATATGTCCGTAGTGGGACACTTTATGGGCAGCGCAGGTCTGTCCGCCGTATCCATCGGCGGCCGTCTGGTGGAACTACTGACCATGCTCTGCACCGGTTTCTGCACTGGCGGCCAAATTTTGCTGAGCCAGCAGGTGGGCGCAAAGCAAAAGGAAGATATGCAAAAAACTATTGGCACCCTGTTTACCTTTATCCTCCTTTGCGCCATTGGTCTTGGGTCCCTATCCATTCTTCTGCATCGCCCCATTTTGACGCTGATGAACACGCCGACCACCGCCTTTGAGGAGGCCGCCAAATATATGGTGATCTGCAACAGCGGGTGCATCTTCATTTTTGGCTATAACGCCTTGTGTGCCGTGCTCCGGGGCATGGGAGACAGCAAACGCCCCCTGATCTTTGTGGCCATCGCTTCCGTGGTCAATTTGGTGCTGGATCTTCTGTTTGTTGCCGGTTTTCAGATGGGCGCTGCCGGCGCAGCAATTGCCACAGTGATCTCCCAGGGGCTGGCCTTTCTGTTCGCTCTGGTCTTTCTGATCCGCCACAAGGAGGCTTTCGGTTTTTCCTTTACTCGCCAGTCCCTTCGTCTCCATGGCCGGATTCTGGGCCTGCTGGTGAAGCTGGGCCTTCCCCTGGCGTTTCAATCCGCAGCCATCAGTGTATCCATGCTGTTTGTCAATTCGTTCATCAATTCCTATGGCGAGGCCGCCTCTGCTGTCTTTGGTGCAGGCGTCAAGCTGCAAAGCATTCCATCCATCATTACCCAGGGCATGAGCATGGCCAACTCCTCCATGGTGGGGCAGAACATGGCTGCGGGAAAGCCTGCGCGAGTCAAACAATCTGTCCATACTTGCCTGCTCCTCAACTCCTGTGTCTATGGAGCCTTTATTGCAGTCTGCCTGCTGTTCCCCAAGGCCATTTTCTCCCTGTTTACCACCGATCCCTCCGTGCTGGCTCTGGCTCCGGTGTACCTGCAGATCTCCTGTATCGGTTTTGCCGCCTCCATCCTGAACTCCAGCTTTAATTCCGTCATCAACGGCATTGGCTTTACCTCCCTGTCCATGACCATCGGACTGCTGGACGGCGTGGTAGCCCGTATCGCCTTCAGCCTGCTGTTTGGGATCTCTCTGGGTATGGGCCTTAACGGCTTTTTCCTGGGCCACAGCCTGGCCATCTGGGTGACGGCGCTGCTGGCCACTCTGTACTATTTCTCCGGCCATTGGCAGCGCAGGAAGCTGGTGGTGGAAAAATCATAAACCTTTTTCGTTAACGAACCGCTCCTTCTCCGCAGACGTCAAACAGGACGTCTGCGGTTTCATTTCTCCACCTACGTGCCCCACCAAAATACAGGATTCCAAAAGATTTACTTCTATGCTACAATACACAAAGAAACAGGAAAGGCGGTGCTGCTATGCGTATCAAACCGGAGGCCCTCTCTCCCGACGGATACATCATTGACCAGCGGCAGACGGACAACATCAATTTCGGCCATACTTCCTCGGACCGCAACGGCTGTGGCTGGATCGCCTGCTATAATTTTCTCAAAGCCCTGGACTCTGCGCCAGATCCTGAAGCCCTTTTGCACCAGCTGGAACGGACACTTTTCGGCAATGGAGCGCTGGGCCTTCATCTGTTTTCCCTGATCCATACCCTAAAGAAGCAGCAGCTTCCACTGCACTATGCCCTTCGTCCCTTTCACGCCCAGCAGCTGGCGGAATCCGCTCGGGCCGGGATTGTACTGTATTACACCGGAGCTCGCAATCATTACGTCGCCTTTCGCCGTGGGCCGGATGGCGCCCTTTGGTTTTATGGCATTGTTCCCGGCAAAGTGGTCAAATGCTCCATGGCAGCGTTTTACTGGGACCATGTCAGGCATTCCCTGGCTCTGACCATTACCACCGAGGAACACAAATAGGACGGACCTGTGAGGAATTTCCTGCAATCGGACCATAATTAAGAAGGTATTTCATCGAAAAAAAGGCCATGTCCCATCTGCCAACAACAGCCCCAAAAGAAGACAGCTTCTTTCAGGGCCGGTGATTATCCTATACGGATGCCGCTTCCAGTCTTCGGAAGCAGCATCCG